>NZ_LBMZ01000100.1:0-56453 GCF_001005525.1 Acinetobacter sp. AG1
TATTTTTAGAGCAATCGTGTATGTCATAAAAATAAATAAGTTTAGAAATTATCAGATGATTTTTTTAAAGTCAATTTCTCTATTTAATATAATAGTTTGATAAATATAAATTAATTTTTCTTATGAATCATTTAAATAATATTTGTTAATAACGATCTTTATAGCACTTTATATAAAGTAAAACATGATTCAATTGTATAAGCTTGTATATACAAATAACATCATATTCATATACAATGCTTTAGATTATTTAGTATGAGTTTTAGCCAATGTCAAGAGCGTCAAAGCAAAACGATCTGGATTTATCTTTAGAAGAAGATAGTCCTATTCCATTGTATTTGCGCGTGAAACAAATGATTTCACAGAAAATCTATGAAGGAACTTGGTCTGTAAATAAAAAGATTCCTTCTGAGAGTGAATTGGTTAATTTGTTGGGTTGTAGCCGTATGACAGTGAACCGTGCCTTACGTGAACTCACCAGCGAAGGTCTATTGGTGCGTATACAAGGTGTAGGCTCTTTTGTAGCAGAGGGACAAGGACGAACGGCTCTATTTCATGTCAATAACATTGCTGAAGAGATTATTGCCCGAAATCATAAGCATCGTGCGGAAGTATTAGTACTTGAACAAATTCAAGCTAATACAGAGCAAAGCGTACTTATGCAAATTCGAGAGGGACAAAAGTTATTTCATTCAATTATTGTACATTATGAAAATGATGTACCCGTACAGATTGAAGATCGTTTGGTTGATCCTGTGTCAATTCCTGATTATTTGGCGCAGGATTTTAAATCAATTACACCCAATGCTTATTTGATGTCGAAAGCGCCTGTAACCGAAGGTGAGCATGTCGTAACAGCAATTCTGGCCTCAGCGCAAGAGTGTAAATGGCTGAAAATTAACAAGACAGAACCATGCTTATTGATTCGTCGCCGTACATGGTCAAACAAACAATTGATTTCTAGTGCTCGATTGATTTATCCGGGTAGTCGTTATTATTTGGAAGGTAAATTTACCCAATGATTGAGCTGTTAAAAGCTGTTAATTATAAGAGAATGCGATGGAAAAATGGTGCTGGTTATACGGTTGAACTTGCGCGTAGTGAGGGTGATAGCCTAGAGCTGTTTGATTGGCGAATTTCCATGGCTGATGTTAAAACATCTGGTGATTTTTCCAAATTTAATGGTATGCAACGCATTCTGACTGTATTAGATGGTCAGGGCATCGTATTGAATATTGATAATAATTTTCGACGCCTCAAAACCTTACAATCAGTTCAATTTAATGGTGACAGTAATACCAGTTGTGAGTTGATTGATGGATCTATTCGGGATTTTAATCTGATTTATGATCCACAAAAATATCACGCACGATACCAGTGGATTGTTGATTCTACAAACTCAGAAATATTTAGCTCAGCCGATTTCATTTTTATTTTTAATCAGAGCCTAGAACTTTTAAAAGTTGAAATTGCGCAACAGATTTTCTATCTGGATCATCAAGATAGTCTTAAAATTGACAATGAAAAATTGTTGAAAAATATTGTTTTAGGTCAACAAATTTTAAAGAAAATTTGTCTAATTGAACTGATAAAAATCTAAATCGTCTTCACTTTTTTAAACCCATACAATTTGTGGTTGTATGGGTTTTTTATTGTCAATTAAAAAATAAATCAATTAATTTCATTAACTTGTAATTTATTTTTATAAAAAATAAAAATGCATCTTTTCAAGATAAAAGATTTGTGTAGTATATGGATGTATATACAAGTTAATACATTGCTATACAGTAAAAGCAGATTAATTTACGGTTAAAATCTCAAAGGAAGGAGTCCGATTGTGACAACAACGACAACAAAATTTCGTGATGTAGAAATTCGCGCACCACGTGGTACACAGCTCAATGCAAAAAGCTGGTTAACTGAAGCACCACTTCGCATGTTGATGAATAATCTTGATCCTGATGTTGCAGAAAATCCAAAAGAGCTTGTTGTTTACGGTGGTATTGGTCGTGCTGCACGTAACTGGGAATGTTTTGACAAGATCGTTGAAACACTTAAAAACTTAGAAACAGATGAAACTTTATTGGTTCAATCGGGTAAGCCCGTCGGTGTATTTAAAACCCATAAAGATGCGCCGCGTGTTTTAATTGCGAACTCGAATCTTGTACCACATTGGGGAACTTGGGAGCATTTCAATGAATTGGATGCGAAAGGTTTGGCAATGTATGGTCAGATGACGGCGGGTTCTTGGATTTATATTGGTAGCCAAGGCATTGTACAAGGCACTTATGAAACCTTTGTAGAAGCAGGTCGCCAACACTATAACGGCGATTTAACAGGTCGTTGGGTGTTGACTGCAGGTTTAGGCGGTATGGGCGGTGCACAACCTTTAGCTGCAACATTAGCAGGCGCATGTTCACTCAATATCGAATGCCAACAAACCAGTATTGATTTTCGTTTACGTACCCGTTATGTCGATGAGCAAGCAACTGATTTAGATGATGCTTTGGCGCGTATTGAAAAATATACCAAAGAAGGTAAGGCAGTTTCGATTGCACTACATGGCAATGCAGCAGAAATCCTACCTGAATTAGTTCGTCGCGGTGTACATCCAGATATGGTGACTGACCAAACTAGCGCACATGATCCATTGAATGGTTATTTGCCAATTGGCTGGACATGGGAAGAATACCGTCAACGCGCGAAAACTGAACCAGAAGTTGTGGTGAAAGCAGCGAAACAATCGATGGCGCAGCACGTTCAAGCGATGTTGGATTTCCAAAAAATGGGTGTTCCAACTTTTGACTATGGCAATAACATTCGTCAAATGGCACAAGATGAAGGTATAGAAAATGCCTTTGATTTCCCAGGCTTCGTTCCTGCGTATATCCGTCCATTGTTCTGTCGCGGTGTTGGTCCATTCCGTTGGGCTGCACTTTCAGGCGATCCAGAAGATATCTATAAGACAGATGCCAAAGTAAAAGAGTTAATCCCAGATGATGAACATTTACATCGCTGGTTGGATATGGCGCGTGAACGCATCAGCTTCCAAGGTTTGCCAGCACGTATTTGCTGGGTGGGTTTAGGTTTACGTGCAAAACTTGGTTTGGCATTTAATGAAATGGTTCGTAGCGGCGAACTTTCAACACCGATCGTGATTGGTCGTGATCACTTGGATTCAGGTTCAGTTTCTAGTCCGAACCGTGAAACCGAGTCAATGAAAGATGGTTCAGATGCCGTATCAGACTGGCCATTATTGAATGCCTTGCTGAATACAGCAGGTGGTGCGACTTGGGTGTCATTGCATCACGGCGGTGGTGTAGGTATGGGCTTCTCTCAACACTCAGGTGTGGTGATTGTGTGTGATGGAACAGATGAAGCAGCAGCTCGTATTGCACGTGTACTGACAAATGACCCTGCAACAGGGGTAATGCGTCATGCCGATGCGGGTTATGACATCGCAATTGATTGTGCCAAAGAGCAAGGCTTGAACTTGCCAATGATCACACAATAAACAGACAAGGACATTACGATGCTTTTTGCAATTGTGTAAGCAGCATCGTAAGAGAACAATAGAGTGCAAAACAGGACGCCAATAATGGAACTTCTAATTCAACCGGGCAAACTTAGCTTAGCAGATCTGCGCCATGCTTATTTAAATCCAATCAAAGTCAAACTCGATGACAGCGCTTCTGCTGGGATCAATGCGAGTGTTGCTTGTGTCGAACAAATCGTCAATGAAGGCCGTACTGCTTACGGGATCAATACGGGTTTTGGTTTACTTGCATCAACTAAAATTGCACCAGAAGACTTAGAGCAATTACAGCGTTCTTTGGTGCTGTCACACGCTGCTGGCGTGGGTGAGCCGCTTGATGATGCGATGGTGCGTCTGATCATGTTGCTGAAAGCAAATAGCTTGGCACGTGGCTTTTCGGGTATTCGCCGTAAAGTGATCGATGCCATTTTGGCGTTGATCAATGCAGAAGTTTATCCCCATATTCCATTAAAAGGTTCTGTTGGTGCTTCTGGTGACTTGGCACCACTGGCACATATGTCTTTGGTGTTATTGGGTGAAAGCAAAGCACGTTATAAAGGTGAATGGTTGCCAGCCGTTGAAGCGCTTAAAATTGCGGGTTTAGAGCCAATTTCTTTGGCTGCGAAAGAAGGTCTAGCACTTTTAAATGGTACACAAGTTTCAACAGCTTATGCTTTACGTGGTTTGTTTGAAGCAGAAGATTTATTTGCTGCTGCAACCGTATGTGGTGGTTTAAGTGTTGAAGCAATGCTGGGTTCACGTGCGCCATTTGATGCGCGTATTCATGAGGTCCGCGGTCAACGTGGTCAAATTGATGTGGCTGCTGCATATCGTGACTTACTGACTGATTCAAGTGAAATTGCACATTCACATGAAGACTGTAGCAAGGTTCAAGACCCGTACTCACTTCGTTGCCAACCTCAGGTGATGGGTGCTTGCTTGACTCAAATTCGTCAAGCCGCAGAAGTATTAGCAATTGAATCAAATGCCGTATCAGATAACCCATTGGTATTTGCAGCAGAAGGTGATGTGATTTCGGGTGGTAACTTCCACGCTGAACCTGTGGCGATGGCTGCGGATAATCTTGCATTGGCGATTGCAGAGATTGGTTCACTATCAGAGCGTCGTATTTCGATGATGATGGATCGCCACATGTCACAGTTGCCGCCATTCTTGGTTGCCAATGGTGGGGTCAATTCAGGCTTCATGATTGCTCAAGTAACAGCCGCTGCGTTAGCAAGTGACAACAAAGCACTTGCACATCCTGCTAGTGTTGATAGTTTACCAACTTCTGCAAATCAGGAAGACCATGTTTCTATGGCACCGAATGCAGGTAAACGTTTGTGGTACATGGCTGACAACGTTCGCGGCATTCTTGCAGTTGAGTGGTTAGGTGCATGTCAAGGTCTTGATTTCCGTGAAGGTTTGAAGAGTTCTCCAAAACTTGAGCGTGCGCGTAAAGTGCTGCGTGACCAAGTGCCTTATTACAGTGAAGATCGTTTCTTTGCGCCAGATATCGAGCAGGCAAGTGAATTGCTCGCAAGTGGTTGCCTGAACGAATTACTGATTCCAGAACTATTACCGAGTTTGTCTAACGTGTGATCAATAAAACGGTCACATGGAGTGGCCGAATCTAACTAAATTTCCTCAAGGATTGGAGATTATAATGTCACAACACTCCACACTACAACGGGGGTTAAATGCCCGCCATATCCGATTTTTAGCACTTGGTTCTGCGATTGGAACTGGATTATTTTATGGTTCGGCTTCTGCGATTAAACTCGCAGGTCCATCAGTGTTATTGGCTTATGTGATTGCTGGTATCGCGATTTATATCGTGATGCGTGCTTTAGGCGAAATGGCGGTACATAATCCTGTATCGGGTTCTTTTAGTCATTATGCATCTCATTATATTGGCCCATTAGCAGGTTTTGCGACAGGCTGGACTTACGTTTTTGAAATGGTCATTGTTGCCATTGCCGATGTGACCGCTTTCGGGATTTACATGGGCTTTTGGTATCCTGATGTCCCACGATGGATCTGGATTTTATCCGTAGTTTCATTCTTGGGCGCGATTAACCTCATTCATGTAAAAGTCTTTGGTGAATTAGAGTTCTGGTTCTCTCTGATTAAAGTTGTTGCCATTGTTGCTATGATTTTGGGTGGGTTTGGTTTACTTCTTTATGGTTTTCATGGCGATCATGGCAGTGTTGCTAGCATTCAAAACCTTTGGATTCACGATGGCTTTATGCCAAATGGGATTGCAGGTTTGGTTGCGTGTTTCTCTGTAGTGGTGTTTGCTTTTGGTGGTATTGAAATTATTGGTATCACTGCGGGTGAATCAGAAAATCCAAAAACTACGATTCCACGTGCAATTAATGCTGTTCCAGTACGTATTTTATTATTCTATATCTTAACGATTTTTGTTTTGATGGCAATTTTCCCTTGGAACCAAATTGGTAGTCAAGGTAGTCCATTCGTTCAGATCTTTGAAAATTTAGGCATCAAATCAGCTGCAACTGTATTGAACATTGTTGTAATTACTGCTGCGATCTCTGCGATCAATAGTGATGTATTTGGTGCCGGTCGTATGTTGTACGGTATGGCAAAAGAAGGTCAGGCACCAAAAGCATTTACCAAACTTTCTCGTAATGGCGTGCCATATATGACAGTGATGGTCATGGCGGGTGTGTTATTGGTTGGTGTGGTTTTAAACTACCTGATTCCAGAAAACGTCTTTATGATTATTGCATCAATTGCAACCTTTGCGACCGTTTGGGTCTGGTTGATGATTTTACTTTCTCAAGTTGCGATGCGTCGTAAGTTATCTAATGCTGAAATTAAAGCCCTTGATTTCCCTGTGATTGGCTGGCCAATCGCACCTGCATTTGCAATTGCATTCATGCTATTTATCTTTGGTGTGATTGCATATTTCCCTGACTCAAGACCTGCAATTTATGTTAGTGCAACGTGGTTAGTTCTACTTTGGATTGCTTATACCATTTGGGTGAAACCCAAGCAAAACACAGTAAAAGAAAATCAAACCATGCAACAAAATATCGAAATGGAAAGCTAATAGTCACACTACTCAGGTGTAAACCAAATCTGAGTAGTGAGAGGAATTTTGAATGAAAAAGCTTTGGAAAAATTGTCATATTGCCACGATGCAAGATGGGCAATATTCTAGTATTGAACACGCTGCAATGGTTACTTCAGGGCAGCATATCCATTGGGTTGGCGCATTAAAAGACCTTCCTGCCGATGCTTATTCCGAAACCATTGATTTGAATGGCGCATGGGTCACACCTGGCTTGATTGATTGCCATACGCATAGTGTATTTGGTGGAAATCGTAGCATCGAGTTTGAAAAACGCTTGCAAGGTGTCAGTTATGCTGAAATCGCAGCCAGCGGTGGAGGGATTGCCAGTACGGTTCGCGCCACGCGTGAAGCGAGTGAAGAACAGTTGCTGGCATCTGCTTTGAAACGAGTTCGTTATCTGCTCGAAGATGGTGTCACAACCATTGAGATTAAGTCAGGTTATGGTCTCGATTATGCCAATGAACGAAAAATGCTACGAGTGATTCGTCAGATCGCAGAAACTTTGCCGATGACAGTACGTGCCACTTGCTTGGCTGCGCATGCTTTACCACCAGAATATCAAGATCGAAGCGATGCTTATATCGAACATATCTGCAATGAAATGCTGCCAAAATTACACCAAGAAGGTTTAGTGGATGCAGTCGATGCCTTTTGTGAATATTTGGCATTTTCGCCAGCTCAAGTCGAACGTCTATTTAAAACAGCCCAGTCTTTAAACCTACCGATCAAGTTGCACGCTGAACAATTATCTTCGCTTGGAGGTTCAAGTTTGGCAGCGCGTTATCAGGCTTTATCAGCAGACCATTTAGAGTTTATGACGGAAGATGATGTCAAGGCGATGGCGGCTGCGGGCACAGTTGCTGTGTTATTGCCGGGTGCATTCTATTTCTTGAGAGAGACTAAATATCCACCATTAGACAGTTTGCATCAACATGGTGTGCGTATCGCATTATCCAGTGATTTAAATCCGGGCACATCGCCAGCTTTATCTTTACGTTTAATGATGAATATGGGCAGTACCTTATTTCGTCTAACGCCTGAACAAACATTGGCAGCTGTAACAATTCATGCAGCACATGCGTTGGGTCTGCAAAGCACGCACGGTAGTTTAGAGCAAGGCAAAGTTGCTGATTTTATTGCGTGGGATATTGAACATCCGTCGGAAATTGTCTACTGGTTAGGTGGTGATTTGCCGAAACGAATCATTCAGCATGGCACCGAAATTTCGATTTAGGCTCAAAACCAATTTTTAAAGAGTTGTATTCATGATGAACCATTCATTTAAATGGCAAGGGCGAAAAGATGGTGAAGGTGAACAACATCTACGTATCCATCAGGTGGTCAATACCAGCCAACATGCTGCTTTTGCTTTAATTGGCTTTAGTTCAGATGAAGGGGTAAAGCGAAATAAGGGGCGTTTAGGTGCAGCCGATGCACCTGACATGATTCGTGCACAATTGGCAAACCTGCCAGTACACCAAGCTGTGACGATTGCGGATATTGGTACAGTAGTTTGTGATAATGGACAGTTGGAAAAGGCGCAAGCTGAACTGGCTGAACAGGTCGAACGTAGCTTAAAGCAAGGCATGAAACCCATTGTTTTAGGTGGTGGTCATGAGGTTGCTTTTGGTAGTTTTTCTGGATTATTTCAATATATTCAAAACAACGAGCCAAACAGAAAAATTGGGATTATTAATTTTGATGCGCATTTTGATCTTCGTGAAGCTGAAGAGGTGACTTCAGGAACACCTTTTCTAAATGCAGCACAATTATCAGAACAACATGATCAGGAATTTAATTATCTTTGTATCGGTGTGGCGAAGCATTCAAATACTAAAGTTTTGTTTGAAACAGCGGATCGTTTGAATTGTAGCTATATCTACGACCATGAATTACAACTGACCAATCTTGTAAATTTAATTTCGAAAATTAATGGTTTTATTGAAAAAGTTGACGACTTATACATCACCATTGATTTGGACGTATTTAGCGCCAGTATCGCACCTGGTGTTAGTGCACCAGCAGTCAAAGGCATTGATTTATCAGTCTTTGACCCATTATTAGACGCCATTAAGAAAACTGGAAAAATTAAAGTTTTTGATGTGGCTGAATGCAACCCACGGTTTGATTTGGATAACAGAACTGCCAAATTAGCTGCTTATATCATTTTTAATTACCTATTTGATTGATGATTCAAACGAACTTATCAAAAGGATAAAACATGTCTAATTTATCTTATGTCTCTCAAAATGACGGTCCATGGGCAACTTATCTTAAACAGATTGAGCGTGTTGCTCCATATCTAGATGGTTTAGAAGACTATGTGGACACATTGAAGCGCCCAAAACGTGCTTTGATTGTCGACGTGCCAATTGTGATGGACGATGGCACAATTCGTCATTTTGAAGGTTATCGTATACAACACAACTTGTCACGCGGTCCGGGTAAAGGCGGTATTCGCTATCACCCAGATGTAGATTTAAATGAAGTAATGGCACTTTCAGCATGGATGACAATTAAGACTGCGGTGGTAAATCTACCATTCGGCGGTGCAAAGGGTGGTATCCGTGTTGACCCGCGTCAACTTTCTCCACGTGAATTAGAACGTTTAACACGTCGTTATACCAGTGAAATCAGCCATATTATTGGCCCACAAAAAGATATCCCTGCACCAGACGTGGGTACCAATCCAAACGTTATGGGTTGGATCATGGATACTTATTCATCGGGTCAAGGTCATACCGTGACGGGTGTTGTCACAGGTAAGCCTGTACATCTTGGTGGTTCTCTTGGGCGTATTAAAGCGACAGGTCGTGGCGTATTTATCACTGGTCAACAAGTGGCTGAAAAAATTAAATTACCTTTAGACGGTGCGAAAATTGCGGTTCAAGGATTTGGTAACGTGGGCAGTGAAGCTGCATATTTGTTTGCAGACTCAAAATCGATCATTGTGACGATTCAAGATCACACAGGTACGATTTTCAATCCAGAAGGGATCGATCTTGCTGCGTTGAAAACACACATGGAAACTCACCAAGGTGTGGGTGGCTTTGAGGGTGCTCAAGCGATCAGTGATGAAGAGTTCTGGAATGTAGAGATGGATATTTTGATTCCTGCTGCATTGGAAAGCCAAATCACAGTTGAACGTGCGCAAAAACTAACTGCGAAGTTAGTGCTTGAAGGTGCGAACGGTCCAACATTTCCAGAAGCGGACGATGTATTGGTTCAACGTGGTATTACGGTTGTACCTGACGTCATCTGTAATGCGGGCGGTGTAACCGTATCTTACTTTGAATGGGTTCAAGATATGTCGAGCTACTTCTGGTCTGAGGAAGAAATTAACGAAAAACTAGATAAATTGATGATTCAAGCCATCAATGATGTATGGCATAAATCAAGCGAGAAAGAATGTACATTACGTACTGCTGCTTTCATTTTAGGTTGTGAGCGTATCTTAAAAGCACGTAAAGAGCGTGGTATTTTCCCTGGTTAATTTTATTTTTTAGCTTAGCTTTTAAAATGACCTTAAGACTGATGTTTTAAGGTCATTTTTTATTGTTGAATTAATCCAAAAAGAAATCTTTCTGTAGATTGGTATTTCCGGCGACACATGCATATTGAGAAAAGTCAGTGATGCCAATACGAGACAAAGCTTGTTCATCGGTCAGGCTTTGCCCTGTGAGTTCGCCTTTTGCCGTGCTATAAATCGCAAAAGCTGCATCAGCCATGATCTCAGGTTTACGGCTGACCTGTAAGGTACTTTCCTCACCTAAATTCTTGGATACGGCTGCTGTTGCGATATAGGTTTCAGGCCACAAGGTATTGCAAGAAATACCATATTGGTGAAATTCTTCTGCCATGCCTAAAGTCAAAATCGTCATACCGTATTTAGATAAAGCATAAGGTGCAAGCATACCTAACCATTTTGGCGACATATTTACAGGCGGTGATAAGCTTAAAATATGTGGATTTTCAGATTGCTTTAAAAAGGGCAATGCAGCTTGTGCGCAGATAAACGTTGCACGATGGTTAATGGTTTGGATCAGGTCATATTGTTTTAACGATGTGGATTCCACCCCCATTAATGCAATTGCACCTGCGTTATTAATCAGCACATCAATTCCGCCAAAGGCTTTGGCTGCTTGCTGAATAGCTGTATGGATTTGCTGCTCATCCCTCACATCAAGCAGTAAAGGCAGTGCTTTGCCGCCAGCACCTTCAATTTCTTCAGCCACACTATAAATAGTACCTGTTAATTTAGTTGTCTCGACTTCGGTTTTTGCTGCAATTACGACATTAGCACCTGCCTGAGCTGCTTTTATAGCAATCGCTCTGCCAATACCTCGACTTCCACCCGTAATAAAAACAGTTCTTCCTTGCATATTATTCATTGAAATGTCCTAGATTTGAGTTGTTGTAAACGTTGAATTAGATCATGAAAGGATGTGCAAATTTTTCAGGATCATATAGTTGGCGTTGCTTGGCACTCTCTACAATTCGATGGCGGAGCTGACGTTTGATCACGGCATAGGTTAGGCGGTGCTTTTGTGCCATATCTTCTGCAAATTTAAACACTTCATAACTTAATGATTCGATTGGTTCAATTTGGTGAACGAGTTGGGACTGTAGACATTCAGTGCCTGTCATGGTTTTGCCTGTCAAAGACATTTCCCAGATCGTATGTTGATTGGGAAGTAGTTGTACAATTTCAGCAATGGTATCTGTAAAAGGAATGCCCAGATGGACTTCTGGAAAGCAAAAACGTCCTCGATCTGATCGCATAAATCGGAAGTCACAAGCAGACGCGAGAATTGCACCGCCTGCATAAGCATTACCACCGATTTCAGCAATTACAGGTAAGTTGAGTAGTGCTAAACGGAGCAACATATTTTCAAGTTGCAGGGTAAAGGCTTTTTTATCTTCCAACGATTGTTGCATTAACCAAGCAAGGTCTAAGCCATTACAAAAGGTTTTAGGATGCTCACTTCGAATAATTAAACAGGCATTATTTTTATCACTTTCAATTTCATCAAAAATAGCAAAATATTCTTCTAATACCGCTTTATTTAAAGCATTTTCCTGATTGCCATTGGTTAAATTCAGCACATAGGTCGATTGCTGTTTATCAAGTGTCATGGTTGCCATTTCAGCAATTCCTCATTGTTTTAGTCATCAATCTTGAGGTTATTATTTCGAAGAAAATGCTCGCTCAATAGGGGAGACTATGCCATATTAATGATCATTTTAGGACATAGGATGTGTCATGCGAGATCCTTTTGGATTGTTTCAAGAAACCATATCTGTTTCTTATGCCCATGTATTATTAGAAATCGTTTATGAGTATGGCATCGATGCACACATCGTTTTGCATGGAACGGGATTGATTTCGACTGAAATGCAACAAGCCGATGCCAAGATGAGTGCGCATCAATGGTCAAAATTGGTGGTGAATGCGTTACGATTGACGGGGAATCCGCGTCTTGGGATTGAATATGGGTTTAGGTTACGCCCAACTTCGCATGGGGCTTTAGGGTTTGCATTTCTGAGTTGTGCGGATGTTGAAACGGCATTAAGCCTTTGTCAGCAGTATTTTTGTACTCGAATCCAAAATTTTACCCCTGAATGGCACATTGATGAATCGTTTATCTATGTTTATCTAGATGATGTTCACCCAGTGAAATTAGGTGATGCAGAACAATCCGATCAGTTGAGACATTTTTTGATCGAGAGCTTATTATTTGGAGCAATTCATTTTCTTACCTTATTTTCTGAGAAAATTGCAGAAAGTTGTGAGGTTTTTGTGGATTGGGCAGATGCTCAGAATTATGACAAAATTGATTTATCCGAGATAAAGATTCATTTTAATCAAACACGTAACGGTTTTCGATTTTCTAGAAAATATTTACATTGTAAGAATTCGAATGCAGATCAAGTCGCATTCCAACAGGCTATTTTGTATTGTGAAAATGACAAGCTTAAACTCGTAAAAGAAAGTACTCGGGACTTACAAAAAAGTATTCGCTCCGAGTTGTTGTATCATTCCAGTCACGGTTATCCCTCACTTCCATTGATTGCGCAACGTTTAAATATGTCAGAACGAACTATTAAGCGGCATTTACAAGCACAGGGCACTACATTTTTGCAAATCTTGGCTGAGGTTCGGTTTAATCAAGCCAAGAAATTACTGCAACAGCAGCAATATAGTATTCAGGATATTGCTGGTTTGGTGGGGTATGAAGAAGCCACCAATTTTATTCGTGCTTTTAAAAAGATGTTTGGGGAAACACCAAGTCAGTATCGCAAAAATAATCTGTCCAAGCTGAATTAATTGGGTATTTGATGTTGAATCGTCGTGGTGAATAACTCTAGCGAATGCTGAATCTGTTCTGTCCATTCAAAAGAACAATTCATACGAATAAAATGTTGATGTGAGGGCAACACATTAAATAAGGGGCTTGGCGCAACGCCCACCTGCTGTTGAATAAGCTGTTCATAGACTTGCATACTGCTGACTTTGTCTGGGAGTTGAATCCATAGAAAATAACCGCTTGGATAGTTATACACCTTACAGTCTTGCGGCAAATGTTGTTTGAGATATTGAAAGAACTGCTTTTTATTCTTTTCTAATGCGCGTCGCAGAGTTCTTAAATGCTTTTCATAATGATGATGGGAGAGGAATTCCACCAGCGCATTTTGGATCAAGGCGTTGGCAGAAATAGTACTCATCAATTGTAAATGTTGAATATGTTCAGAGAATTTACCTGCATAGACCCAGCCCATACGGAAACTTGAGCCTAATGTTTTAGAAAAAGAAGAACAATGTAATACTAGATTTTGTTGGTCAAAATACTTCATTGGCAATGGTTTCTGGCTGCCATAAAACATTTCTTCATAAACATCATCTTCGATTAAATGAATTTGATGTTCATGCAACAATTTAGCGATTTTATATTTGATGTCATCGCTGACAGTAAAGCCAATAGGGTTATGTGCATTCAGCATAAACCAGCAAACTTTGATTGGATAATTTTTGATGACTTGTTCAAAAGCCTCGATATCAAAGCCATGCTGTGGATGTTCTGGGATGGTGATGACTTTTAAACCTAAACGTTCAGCAGCCTGCCAAGCGCCATAAAAAATTGTTTGCTGCAATAAAATATAATCACCAGGTTGAGTAATCGCTTGTAGTGAAAGATTTAATGCTTCTAGTCCTCCTGATGTAATGACAATGTCATCTGCATCGGTTGGAATCCCTTGCATACAATAGCGTTGCGCAATCAGCTTTCTGAGTGCAAAATTACCGGGAGGTAAATTTGAAGTTTGGTCATAACTATGTCGATTGCGTGAAAGTTGCCCCATGATTTGAATCAACTTTGGGGGATACAGCAACTGACTGTCTGGAAAGGCAGAACCTAATGGGCTGACTTTGGAAGATTGAATCGACTTGAGATATTTAAAAACCAGTGAGTTAATTTCAATTTTCGGATTTAAAGACACCACTGAATAGGCTTGCGGAATCTGAATATGATTTTGCTCAGCCACAAAATAACCTGACTTTTCTTTTGAATAAATCAGCCCTTGTGCTTCCAGTTCTTGGTAAGCATTCATCACGGTAATAAGACTGAAACCTGATCGTTGTACTTGCTCACGTAAAGAGGGTAACTTGGTGTGTGGCTGCCAAGAACCATTTTCAATAAGCAGTTTCAAGTTATGTGCTAATTGTTCTGATTTATACATAAAATAAAGTAAATCCGTATTGATGGAATAGCCCTCATCTAAAAGCTATTCCACCCATTTTTTAATAAGCAAACATCAAGAATAATCTAAATAGACCTGCAATGATGGCGAGTGCAAAAAATCCGACTAACCATAAGATTATAAACCATTGGGTTGGATTTAAATGCAGCGATTTTATTTTCATACAAAGCTCCTAGTGATAGCCTTCATCACCAATACGGACTTTATCCCGAAATACCCAGTACGACAGGATGGTATAGGCAATAATCACCGGAATTAAAATCACAGCACCGATTAAGGCAAATTTTTGACTTGAGTAGGGTGCTGCTGCTTCCCAAATTGTGACTGAGGGAGGAATGATATTCGGCCAAAGACTGATCACAAAACCTGTAAAAGCTAAAAACACCAAAGCTAAAGTATAGATAAAGGGTTTGAAATCTTGCCGTTGTTTACATGCTTTTAAAATAAGGAATGTAAATAATAAGACCAAGATGGGTACAGGACTAAAATAAAGAAGATTCGGCAAAGCAAACCAACGTGCTGCAATTTCAGGATGGGTGAGTGGCGTGTATAAACTGACGCCTGCAAATATTATGAACAATACAATAATCAACTTAGGCATCAGTCCATACATTTTAGCTTGTAGTTCGTGATCTGTTTTCATGATCAACCAACCACAGCCGAGTGCTGCATACATCACAACTACGCCTAAACCTGTAAAAAGTGAGAAAGGTGTGAACCAATCCAAACCTGAACCAGAGAAAATTCCATTGGTGGTTTGGATACCCTGAATATAAGCACCTAAAATTACCCCTTGTAGGAAACTAGATAGAATTGAACCCCAAATGAAGGCTTGATCCCATAGGTATTTGGTGCGATTGGCTTTAAATCGAAACTCAAAGGCAACCCCACGGAAAATCAGTGCAGTCACCATCAGGATAATCGGCATATATAACGCAGACAGTACGGTTGAATAAACTAAAGGAAAGGCTGCAAATAACCCTGCGCCGCCCAATACCATCCATGTTTCATTACCATCCCACACAGGTGCGACAGTATTCATCATCACATCACGTTCTTCGCTGCTTTTAATGAAGGGGAATAGAATCCCAATCCCGAGATCAAAACCATCCAAAATGACATAGATCAGGACACCAAGTCCGATAATGCCGACCCAAATCAGAGATAAATCAATCATGGTGTTTCTCCTTGTTTGGGGCTTGTTGATCAATGCTTTCATCGACTGCACTGAGTGGACGCATCGGTGTTTTGAAATGTCCATGACCTGCGGGTTCTAGATCAATCGCTTCAATAAATTCAGGGCCTTTTTTCAAGAGTTTCAACATATAGTAAATGCCGCTACCAAACACGATGGTATAGACCAGTACGAAGATAATTAAACTGATTCCGACTTGATCGGCTGTCACTGCATGGGATAAACCATCTTTAGTTCGCATCACGCCGTAAATCACCCACGGTTGACGACCGACTTCAGTCGTAACCCAACCTGCAAGTAGCGCGATATAACCTGTAGGTCCCATCACCAAAGCAAATTTATGAAACCAAGATGAACCATACAGTTTGCCTTTTTTGCGCAGCCATAAAGCGAATAAAGACAGCATAACCATCAACATCCCCAGAGCAACCATGACACGGAAACTCCAAAACACAATGGTGGCATTTGGGCGGTCTTCAGGCGCAAAGTCTTTTAAACCTGTGACTTTACCTTCCATAGAATGGGTGAGTATTAGACTGCCGAGATGAGGAATTCCGACTTCATAGAGATTTTCTTCTTTATCCATGTTCGGAATGGCGAACAGCAGGAGTGGCATACCTTCATCGTGATTGGTTTTCCAATGACCTTCTATGGCTGCTAATTTTGCAGGTTGATGTTTTAAGGTATTCAAACCGTGATGATCACCAATCACCACTTGTAAACATGAAGTGGCGAGTACCATCCAAAGCCCCATTGAAAAAGATTTTTTAATGAGTTCGTCACGGCGACCTTTGATCAAATGCCATGCCGCGGTACCCACCACTAATAATGAGGAGACTAAAAATGCGGCAACTGCCATATGCGCAAAGCGATAAGGGAAGGATGGGTTAAACACGATCGCCCACCAATCAGTTGGGATGATAATGCCATTTTCGACACTGAAGCCTTGCGGCGTCTGCATCCAACTGTTGGAGGATAGAATCCAGAACATGGAAATACAGGTGCCGATTGCAACCATCAATGTGGCAAAAAAGTGTGCCTTGGGGCTGACACGCCCCCAACCGAACAACATGATGCCGAGAAATCCAGCTTCTAAAAAGAATGCACTTAAAACTTCATAGGTCAGCAAGGGGCCAGTAATACTTCCTGCAACACGGGAAAATTCACTCCAGTTAGTGCCAAACTGGTAACTCATCACCACGCCAGAGACGACCCCCATCCCAAAGGCAACAGCAAAGATTTTGATCCAAAATTTGAATAACTCTTTGTAAATCGGATTTTGACTACGTAACCATTTCCATTCCAGCATGGCAAGAAAACAGGCGAGACCAATTGAGGTGGCAGGAAAGATAATGTGAAATGAAACAGTAAATGCAAACTGTATTCGAGCTAATTCTAAAGCAGTGAGACCAAGATCCATATATCCTCTCCTATAACAGACGAGCAGAAGCAGTCGCTAGGAAAATGTGAAAAATAGACTTAAATAATTGAAGGTAAATAAAATGGTGAGCTCTATCCACATCTGATCTAAAAACTATCTAAGCTAAGCAGGATTCATGATCGAATTTTTTTTTGTATATGAGTAGATACAATTTCTTATTGTTTTTTTATAACAGATTGATAGAAATGAAATGATCTGTTATATGTTTTTAGCCAAACTCTGTAGCTATTCAGCTGTCTATACCTCATCCAAAATAACAGCATCAAGCAAGTGTTTCGAATCAAAACACTTGTAAATCGTTTTGCATAGAAAGATTTTGACTGGATGGCGTATGACAATGTTTGTAACCAAAGAACTTAATGCGATGACACGTTTGTTTCAAGACAGAGAGCCATCGCAATCGGTACAGGAACAACTACGTCTTGAATATGTCAATCTGGAAGCCACTTTATTAAGGGGCAAGGTTTTAAGAGATTTTTCTAAAGATAGCGTTGCTTATATTGCACAGTCTTCGATTGGCGAAAATGATAATAATCTAGGGTATTTATTTGCGCCATTTATTATTGCCAATTTAAATCAGTCAGTGATTTATACAACACCTGTCGTGCCGTCAGTATTAGCAATTCTGAATCCCTATTTTCAGGCAGAAAAAAGTGTCAATCTCAAAATTGAACAAGTGCTGCATAGCCTAAAGCTTTATATTGATCTGGTTGATTCCCCAAAGACAGAAGAGGATTTTCTGTTTCGTTGTCTAGTCAAGGCTTTGTGCCGAACTGATATCTTTCATATCTTTTTAGTCACACATTTGCCGATTGATCTGACACAGGTAAAGATCTTAGAAGATTATTTTGATGTAAAAATTAATGTCATTCACGCTGATAAGACTGAAAGTATGCTGAATGATGAGTTAATCAATACACGAAAATTGTTATTTAAACACAAAGATGAGTGGCATAAAAAACTCTGTATTTTATTTGCTCAGTTGAATGCTCCACTCATCGCAGAAATTGGTCAATTTAGCCAAGCCCAATCGGCTCATCTGATAGAAGATATGTTTTATTCAGAACATATTTTTGAAAAGTTATCGGTCTATGCCGAATACATGCAAACCCGTATTCAAAATGGCGCCAGTTTTAAAATCTTGTCCACGATGTGATTGTATCGAATTGAATTTTAATATTTGAATAGGAGCAGACTCATGTCTCAGGAACAATCGAAATTCCCATACCTTGCAGTAGGAATCAGTATTCTATTAGACTGTTTATTTCTTGTCTTTTTCTTTCTTGCTGTGAGCAATCAGCCGGATTATATGCCATCACAACAGAAACAGAATGCTTCGCAAGTTCAGTCATCCACAGCACCCCGTAAATAATGAGCCATTATGGAAAAATATCACTTTTTTCTTACTGGTGATTAGAGCATTCACCAGTAAGTTTTTTTACTTTCCATGATTATAATATTTGCGTTTAAGTGTCATAACGCCGTGGTGTAGTTGACGTCCAACGTTTGAATGCCCGAGAGAAGTTTTTAGTATTGCTATAGCCGAGATGATCTGCAATATTTTCGAGGGATAAATTGGGATTTTTCAGGAGTTGAATGGCTTTTTCACATCTGACTTTTTCGACAAGCTCCCTAAAATTTGTGCCTTCACTTTCTAGTTTTCTCTGTAAAGCACGTTCAGACATTTGTAGCTTCTTTAAAATTTCAGTTAAGGGACTAATACCCATAGCTTCGTCATAGATTAAATCTTGTACGGTGCGATTAAAACTATTTTGTTCTAATAACTTACGCAGTTGAGATTTACATTCCTCTCGTGCAAAACGTTCTGCGATCGCGTCCGAATGAAGTAAAGGAAGATCTAAAATTTCTTTTTTAAACTCCAGACGAGTAATCGGACGATTAAATCTAACTTCTCCAGGAATTAAGGGGAGTAATTTATCAAAATAATCGGGTTTGCTAAATTGAACATCTGCATAGCCTGTTAATTCATGTCCTGATATATTTTTCCCCATTTTGGCAAAGCCCAATAAAAGTGCAATTTGAATGATCTCATCTAAATAATAAGCTTCAGTCTGTTCAAATAAAATAACAGCATATTGATCTTGAATATCAAGTTTGATGGTGTGAATACTGGATTGAAGTGAAATGAATTCTTGAGCGATATTTAGTGCTTGTCTGACATTTGCAGCCAACATTGCTGCCATCCCCATCAAGCCATGACAGGTAATGGTCATTTGCATACCCAGATAAAAACCAAACTCTAAAGGTGGTACGTGGGTGAGTTCAAGTGCCCGTTTCAAAATGTTCATCACGATTTTAGCATCAGCACGCCATAAGGGCTGTACAAGTTGATCAGGATCAAGACCTGAATCCTTTAATAATTCATTCGCAGAAATATTCCAACGTGAAACCACATCAACGATGAGGGCGATATACGTACCTGGAACGGTCTTTTCTACTTCTTTTTTCATCATAATTATGCTGTCGGAAAATGATACTAAAATGGCTTGCGAAGAACTATTACAGCATTTTTTTTTATTTAAAAATAGCCGCATCAGACATCTAGCTTTGCAGTTGGTAATTTTATCGTTACTGCTATTTGATATGTCTCAATGAATTAAAAAAAACGGCATTAGGATTAGTATGAAAAAAGGGATTTTGATTACAGCCTTTATCTCAGTATTTTCGACTGCTGCACAAGCGAAAGTTGATATTTGTGTATTCGATTTACTGGGTAAGGCGGGCGAGTCTTATAAAATTGTAGAAGAATGGGCTTTAGCTGCAAAAATATGGAATGCAGAGCTTAATCTTATTCCTTATCAAGATGAAGCCAAAGCACAAAACGATTTTGAAGCAGGGAAATGCGATGGCGTATCCATGACTTCAATGCGTGCACGTAAATACAATAAATTCGCAGGTTCAATTGATGCATTAGGCGCGATTAATAGTAATTCAATTGCACAAAAAGCGATTAGCTATGTATTAGACCCTCGTAATAAACACAGATTAGTGACAACTGTAGCTGGGGATCAATTCGAGGTGGCTGCAATCGCTCAAATTGGTTTGGCTTACGTATTTGTCAAAGATAAAAGTATTAATACTATAGAAAAAGGCAAGGGCAAAAGGTTTGCTTATTTACATTATGATCAAGCGCAAAAAATGATAGTCGATCGACTAGATTTAGTGGGCGTGCCTTCAGAAATTTCAGATTTTGCGAAGAAGTTTAATAATAACCAAGTCGATGTAATTGCAGCCCCAGCATATGCTTACAAGCCTTTAGAAATTAGTAAAGGTCTTGGAAGTAATGGCGCTATGTTTGATTTTCCCGTCATTAATTTAACAGGTGACATCATTATTCGACCTGAAAAATTTCCAGCAGGATTTGGATTGAAATCGCGAGCTTGGGCAACGAAGCAGTTATCTAAAAACTTTGCCACCATTTCCCGTTTAGAAGCTGAAATTCCAGCGAAGTATAAACAAAGTCTTTCCAGTGAAGATAAACGCCGTTATCAACAAATGTTACGTGATGGACGAATGGAGCTGACCAAACTTGGGGTGTATGACCCAGTCATGATGGGGGTTTTAAAACGTGCACGTTGTACGGTTGAACGCACCAATTTTGAATGTTCATTGAGTGGTGAATAGCTCAAAGATTTGTTTAAACATTGAAAATGCTACAAAGAAAAGCTGAGGTTCATATGAATGCACACACGCAGCATCACAAACTGGTTGCACGATCTGTAAAGTTTGATTTTTCCAACTCTCCAGTGCAATGGATTCCAAATGATGCAATCTGTTCACACTTGATCAATGGGATTAATTTAATCTTACCTGCGGGAGAGTTTTGGTTCTGTCGTGTTTATAATAAAGCCTTACCCTATTTGAAAGATCCTATTTTAACAGATGATGTAAAAGGATTTATTCGACAAGAAGCGACCCATGCACGTGCACATCAAAGTGCTCAGGAGTTTTTGAAACAGCATAACTATGATTTAGAGCCTTCATTTAAAAAAATTAATTGGATTTTTAGTGTGCTACTCGGAGAAATTCCATTAGGGATTAAGGCATTAGATATTCAAGCTTTGGCACACTTTTGGTTAATTACGCGTGTGGGCGTAGTTGCAGCGATTGAACATTTCACAGGCGCACTTGGGCAATGGTGTATGGATAACACATCATGGGACGAGGCTGATCCGGTCATTGCAGATATGTTCCGTTGGCATTTGGCTGAAGAAGTGGAACATCGTTGTGTTGCATTTGATTTATTTAAGGAAATTCTACCAAATCCTGTACTTTTTTATCTTTATCGTCAGTTTTTAATGCTGCTGGTTTTCCCTATTTTTATTTATTTACTGGCCGATATTGCACGTGACTTAGGTAAACAAGATCCAGACATCAGTATTCGAAAAATTTTTAATCGAAATTTTTGGAGATTATTGCCGATTTATCAAAAACAGGCGAAAGCAACCGACAATGGACCTACATTAACTTTTTTAACCCAAGCAACGATGCGTTGGATTTCCCCTCGATTTCACCCAGAAACAGAAGGCGATACACAACAAGCTTTAGATTATTTAGCACGTTCAGCGGCTGTTCAGGCACTGAAATAATTGTGTTTAAGGTGGCTAAATAACCACTTCATTTAATGTTTTATAAGGAAACGAACGTATAGTTTGTTGAAGGATGGAAAAATGAAAAAGATTGTACTTGCAATCACAACTGCTTCAATTTTAAGTGTGTCAGCCTCAACCCAAGCTGCAATTGATGTCTGTGTTTTTGATATCTTAGGGAAATCAGGTGAAGCTTATAAAATGATGCAAGATTGGGCATTGGCAGCCAAAGGCTGGGGCGCTGATGTTAACCTGCTTGCCATTACGGATGAACAGGTTGCAGACAATAACTTTAAAGCAGGAAAATGCGCGGGTGTTGCAATGACCGCTATGCGTGCTCGTCCTTATAATAAATTTGTAGGTTCTATTGATTCTCTGGGTGGTGTACCAAGTGATGAGATTGCGAAACGTGCCATTACTTTTGTTTCAGATCCACGAAATGCTGCGAAAATGACGACTAATCTTGGGGGTAATAAATATGAAGTGGTCGGCATTTCGCCACTAGGTTCTGCTTATATTTTTGTCCGAGATAAAAGTATTAATTCAATTGAGAAAGCGGCAGGTAAGAAGTTTGCTGTATTAGGGTATGACGATGCACAAAAATTAATTGTACAACGTGTTGGAGCGCAAGCCGTACTTTCAGATATTTCTAACTTTGCTGCGAAATTTAACAATGGTCAGGTGGATATGATCGGCGCACCTGCTTATGCCTATAAACCATTAGAGTTGAGTAAAGGCTTAGGCACTAATGGAGTCATGTACAATTTTCCTGTACTTCAAGTGACGGCAAATCTAGTGATTCGACCTGAAAAATTCCCAGCAGGTTTTGGTCAAAAATCTCGTGATTGGTCGGTTAAGCAATTACCGAAAATCTTTGCAACGATTAAACGTTTAGAGTCAGAGATACCAGCAAATTATAAAATGAATTTAACAGCAGAAGATAAGTTGAAATATCAAAAAATGATGCGTGATGGTCGTATTGAATTAACTCAGCGTGGCATTTACGATGCGAGCATGATGTCAGTTTTAAAGAAAGCACGTTGCTCAGTGGATAAAGCAAATTTTGAGTGCGCTTTAGCGGGTGAATGAATCTACTCATTTTAATTAATGATAAATAAAGCTTAGGTCACTCTAAGCTTTATTTTTTTGTATATAAGAAAAGCTATAAAACAAATCAAGAATAGAAAAGAAATACAATTCATGTTAATTCTATTTATAGATCAAAGGTTAAAAAAGTTCAGATAAAGGCAATACGATGGATAACTCAGAACAAACCATTCATAAGCAAGAAAATACCAGTTTTGCACGAATTGAACCTTATACCCAACCTGCCGGTGGATGGGGGGCATTGTTAAGTGTTGCCCGTAATCTAAAAAGGCAGGATATTTTAAAAAAAGGTTCAATTACTTTACTGAATATTAATCAACCTACTGGTTTTGACTGTCCCGGTTGTGCATGGCCTGAGAAAAAGGATGCACATGCCTTTAACTTTTGCGAGAACGGTGCCAAAGCCGTTGCATTTGAAGCCACCAGTAAAACAGTGACGCCTGAATTCTTTGCCCAACATACAGTCAGCTGGTTATCAGAGCAGAGTGATTTTTATTTGGAAGACCTTGGACGTTTAACCGATCCAATGCGTTACGATCCTGTGACAGATAAATATGTGCCGATTTCTTGGGATGATGCATTTCAACTGATTGCCAAACATCTACAAGCACTCGATCATCCTGATCAAGCGGCATTCTATACTTCTGGTCGTGCCAGTAATGAAGCCGCTTTTTTATATCAACTTTTTGTCAGAAGCTTCGGAACCAATAACTTTCCTGATTGTTCCAATATGTGTCATGAAACTACCAGTGTGGGTTTAAAAGATGCGATAGGTTTAGGCAAAGGTACCGTTATTCTGGATGACTTCGATCAGGCCGATGCTATCTTTAGTTTCGGGCATAACCCGGGGACTAATCATCCACGTATGTTAGCAACCTTGAGAGAGGTCTCAAGACGTGGGGGCAATATTGTTGCGATTAATCCAATCAAAGAACGCGGTTTAGAGCGCTTCCAAGATCCGCAAGCACCATTGGAAATGATGACCAATGGTAGTACGCCAATCAGCCGTTACTATTTCCAACCTAAAATTGGTGGTGACTATGCATTGATGTTTGGGGTGATGAAGCATTTATTGGAATGGGATAGAAAGGCACTGGCTAAAGGAAAATCAAGTGTTTTTGATCGTAGCTTCATTGAAATGAATACGATTGGTTTTGATGAAATGTTGGCTGAGATTGATAGTACGGCATGGTCTGAAATTCATAAACATACGGGGCTTTCACCTGAGCATTTAGAGTCAATTGCCAAGATGTATTTGGAGGCAAAAACCGCCATTTTCTGTTGGGGTATGGGAATTACTCAACATCGTCATGGCACCGCCAATATTCACATGCTGGCGAACCTCATGTTAGCAAGAGGACATATTGGACGGCCAGGTTCAGGGCTTTGTCCAGTTCGTGGACATAGTAATGTGCAGGGTGACCGTACTATGGGTATCAATGAAAACCCAAGTGATAAGCTACTCGATAGTATTGATCGCGTATTTGGCATCAAGTCGCCGCGTAAACATGGTTTTGGCGTGGTCGATACCATCAAGGCGATGTACGAAGGCGATGTCAAAGTCTTTATTGGTTTAGGAGGTAACTTTGCCGTAGCAACGCCTGATACACCTTATACCCAAGAGGCATTACGCCGTTGTAATTTAACGGTCAATATCACGACCAAGTTGAATCGTAGCCATCTAGTTTGTGGTAAAGATGCTTTGATGCTGCCGTGTTTAGGGCGTACCGAAGTGGATATGCAGGTACATGGACCTCAAGCGATTTCAGTAGAAGATTCGATGAGTAATGTGCATCTTTCAGCAGGACGAAATCCACCGATCTCTGAAAATATCTTATCTGAACCCGATATTGTAGCGCGTATGGCAGAAGCAGCATTGCCTGAGAGTCATGTGAAATGGCGCTGGTATATTGAAAGTTATGACCGTATTCGTGACTCGATTGCCGAGGTTTTTGATGAGTTTCATGACTTCAATCAACGGGTTTATCAACCGAGTGGTTTCCATTTAGAGCATCCAGCCAATCAGCACGTCTGGAACACACCAAGCGGCAAAGCACAATTTTTGATTACGCCATTGGTCGAAGTATATGAAGACAAAGAAAATCAGTATGCTGCAGCTTATAGTGAGCAACAAGTTTATACATTGATGACGACACGTTCGCATGATCAATACAACACTACATTATATGGTTTGGACGACCGCTATCGCGGTGTATTCGGGCAACGTCGAGTGTTATTTATGAATCAAGCAGATATTGATGCAGCAGGCTTTGAGGCTGATCAATGGGTCGATATCGAAAGTGTCTTCTCGGATGCGGTTAAACGGATTGTCCATAGTTTCCGTATCGTGCCTTATAACATCCCGCAAGGCAGTCTAGCCGCTTATTATCCTGAAACCAATCCATTGGTGGCATTGGGCAGTCATGATAAATATGCCAAAATTCCGGCATCAAAAAGCATCCCTGTAATCCTGCATGCGGGTCAGGCACCTGAACATTTTAACCTAGCGATTGCAGTTGATCCTGAACACGCCAATGAACGCGTTAGTGGCGCATAGTTGCACGGATAGCGAAGAGGTCAATTTTGGATACCAAAACACGTGGTTATGAAACGGTGCAAGTGCATCGTTTTCATCAGGATAGTTCTGAAAATGAAATGGATTATATCATTCAGGAATATCCTGTTGCACTGATTTACAATGGAATTTCCCATGCCGTGATGATGGCAACACCGTCAGACCTTGAGGTATTTGCCAAAGGTTTTAGCCTGTCGGAAGGGATATTACATAGTCTAAGCGAGCTATATTCACTAGAGATTCGTCACAATGCATTAGGGGTTGAAGTCGATATGACGATTTCCTCTCGTGCATTTATGGCACTCAAACAACATCGCCGAATGATGGTGGGACGGACAGGCTGTGGTTTATGTGGGATTGAGAGTTTAAAACAACTCTATTCCGAGCTGCCGTTGGTCAGTAGTAAAGTTTCATCTTTGTGGCTTAATCAAATTCCAAGTGCCATTGCTCAACTAAAAGCCCGACAAAAAATTACTGAACTCACTGGTGGCGCACATGCCGCGGCGTGGGTGGTACAAGGGAAAATCATGGCACTTTTTGAAGATGTCGGCAGGCATAATGCTTTAGATAAATTACTTGGTCATCTGGCGGAGCAAAAACTGAATGTTGCCGAGGGCTTTGTGGTAATGACCAGCCGTGCCAGTTATGAACTGATTCGCAAATGCGCACAATGCAATATTGGACTATTGGCGACAATTTCTGCACCGACCAGTATGGCGATTGAGATGGCAAAACAATTAAATCTGACCTTGGCCAGTTTTTGCCGTGGAGATAGCTTTGTTTTATACACGCAATAATAGTAAAAATTTGTGATTTGCATTATTTCTAATGTATTGATTTGTGTAGGATATGAGCATTAAGTTTTTTTATTCCCAAATATTATGAATATACCTTTAAGACCTCAGCCTGTGATCAACAATCTTTCAGGTGAAAATGCTTTATTTATTGTACTTGGCATCAACACCAACCCTGATCATTCAGGGGTGATTGATTTTCTCGCCAATTTCTCAGCCTTAGTCCGCAGTCTAACCAATCGTTTTCCAAACAGTAATTTCAGTGCTTCGGTGGGGATCGGCTCAAATGCTTGGGATTTACTGTTCCCAGATTTAAATAAGCCGAAAGAACTGGCACCATTTCAAGAGATCAAAGGGCCAAGACATACAGCGGTCGCGACAACAGGTGATTTATTCTTTCATATTCGTGCCAATCAAATGGCAATTTGTTATGAACTTGCCTCGATTTTGCATGATCAACTCAAAGAGGATACCTATCCAATTAGCGAGACCAAAGGTTTTAGATACTTTGATGGTCGCGCCATTCTTGGCTTTGTGGATGGGACAGAGAACCCTGAGCATGAAATTGCCAAAGAGATTGCTTATGTCGGTCAAGAAGATGCCGAGTTTCTGGGCGGTAGTTATGTGTTTATTCAAAAGTATTTACATAATATGGAAATGTGGAAAGGCCTAAATACTGAAGAGCAAGAAAAGGTGATTGGTCGAAAGAAATATGATGACGTCGAGCTTGGCGATGATATCAAACCACAAAGCGCACATAATGTCGCAAGTAAGGCACATGATGCTGACGGGAACGAGCTTAAAATCTTAAGAGCCAATATGCCATTTTCCAATCCAACAGAAGGAGAATATGGCACGTTCTTTATCGGATATTCACGTTCTTTTAATATCACCAAAACCATGCTGGAGAATATGTTCTTGGGCAAGGAAACGGGGCATATCGATCGTTTACTCGATTTTAGTACCGCAGTTTCTGGCAGCTTATTCTTCGTTCCAACCTTTGATTTTCTCGAAGATTTAGGCGAGTAAGCTTGATCCGCTGAAATGAATACGTTTATTTCAGCGGGAAATATTTATTGGTTAATTAGATATTGTTGTAACTGAACACGGAATGGATCTGGGATACGACCTGATTTTTGCGTGCTGAAATCGAAATACACCTGAACCGCTTTGCCACGCGCAACGCAATGCTCATTTTGCCAAGCTTCATGTGCAACAACGAATGAAGAATTGCCGATATGCTCAATCCAAGTTTTGATTTCGATATCAGCGCCGTAATAGATTTGGGCAACAAAATCGACTTCAACCCGTGCCAGAATCAAAGGCAGATTTTTGATTTCCATGCTTGGGTTAAATAGACGGAAAACTGGTTCACGCGCAGTTTCAAACCAACCTGTGATAACAGTATTGTTGATATGTCCGAAAGCATCGGTTTCATAGAATCTGGGTGTAATCGAAAGTGTAAACATAGATCAATGATTATTTCCTCATTTAAACCCAAATACTATAAGGGCTGAGTGAGTAAAAATCAGCCCAAATAATCGACTTAAGCGTTTACGAAGCCCGAGATAAGCCACCACCTAAAGCTTTATAGAGTTCGATCTGGTTATTTAATTTGGTTTGTTCCAGCATCAATAGACCTTGCTGAGCTGCATAAGCAGAACGTTGCGCATCCAACACGGTCAGATAACTGTCAATGCCTGCTCTAAAGCGAGCCGTAGATAATTTATAGGTAGTATCGGTTGCTGAAACCAAACGGCGTTGAGCACTCAAGCGATCTTCAATATGGGCACGGGCAGCAAAGGCATCATTAACCTCTCGGAAAGCAGATTGAATGGCTTTTTCATAATCTGCCAGTGCAATTTGTTGCTCTGTTTCAGAAATTTTAATATTGGCTTTACGCGTTCCCCAATCAAAAATCGGAAGATCAATACTTGGCCCAACTGACCAAGAGAAACCTCCTGATTTAAATAAATCTTTGAGATCTGTCGACGCATATCCTGCTGAACCTGTCAGACTGATGGTCGGGAACATTCGTGCTTTCGCTGCACCAATATTGGCACCTGCTGCAAGAAGTTGGTATTCAGCAGCTTTTAGGTCAGGGCGATTATTGAGTAAATCACTGCTTAAGCCTGTTGCAAAAGTACTTTCAGCACTAATACTTTTCACGGCATGATTCGGTAGGAGATTTTGGGGAATAGCTTGACCAGCCAATAGATCCAGTAGATTTTGAGCTTGTGACACTTGGGTCTTATAGGTCGCCACATCATTTCGGGCTGTTTCAACCGAAATCTGAGCCTGACGTAAAGGAACTTCACTATCAATCCCGACATCAAAGCGTTTTTTGTTGAGGTTATAGGAATCGAGTTGTGCTTTTAAGGTCTGCTCAGCCAGATTTAAATTGGCCTTTGCATAGGCATAATTCAACCATGCTTGGCTGACCTGACTCACTAAACTAATTTGAGTGGCATCTCTAGCACTTTGGGTGGCAAGGTAATTATTTAACGCCGCGTCTTTTAAATTTTGTACACGGCCCCAAAAGTCTAACTCATAAGCAGTTACGCCAAGTCCCACCTGAAAGGTGGAATAAGGATTATTTGGATTCACAGTAGGGTTGACTTGTCGTACGGCACTGCCAGTTGCTCCGATGGTCGGTAACTGGTCATTCTTGCTGATTTGATATTGTTGTTGTGCACGTTGGATATTCAGTGTTGCAGTACGTAAATCACGATTGTGATTTAAACTGATTTCGATCACTTTTAATAAACGTGAGTCTGAAAAAAATTGTTGATACCCCTGATTGGCAATCGAAGTTCCAGCCGTGGTTTGAGAAAAATTTTGTGGAATATCGGATTTAATCACAGGTTTTGGTGCCTGCATATTCATACACGCTGTCAAGGCAATTGAAAGCGTAGAGACAAGCAGGCTACGAGATAAGACAGTCACATTAGACATGGTCTTCTCCAAATAATATAAGGATAAATACAGAGGAGGAGTCAGAGGAAATCATTTGATTCCCTCTGCTCAATGTCAGTTAAGATGGTTTTTTTGCTTCGAAGAAAACAGCTTTTCAACTGCACTCAGGATGAAAATGAAGAAGACTGGGACAAAGAAGATTGCCAAAATTGTCGCTGAAATCATGCCACCAAATACACCTGTACCTAAGGCATGCTGTGTTTCCGAACTGGCACCTGAAGCGATGACCAATGGAATCACACCACAGGTAAAGGCGAGTGAAGTCATCAGAATCGGACGTAAACGAAGTTTGGCTGCAGCAACAGTGGCCTCAACTAAACTCATGCCTTCTTCTTTCAGCATCTTGGCAAATTCGACAATCAGAATCGCGTTCTTGGCGGATAAACCAATAATGGTAATCAGGCCAATTTTAAAGAACACATCATTCATCAAGCCTCGAGACATAATCGCAACAATGGCACCAAAAATACCCAAAGGCACGACCAGCATCACTGAAAGCGGAATTGCCCAACTTTCATAAAGTGCAGCCAGAACAAGGAATACCACCAGCATGGAAAGGGCAAGTAAGAACGCCATCTGAGATTCAGATTGCTTTTCCTGTAAGGAAATACCAGTCCATTCATAACCGATGCCTTTTGGCAATTTGGCAATCAGGTTCTCCATTTCACGCATGGCATCGCCTGATGACGTATCAAAGTTTGGGATACCTGCAATACTCAACGATGGGCGACCGTTATAGCGGTTATATTGCTGTGGTGCTTTATTCCATTGCGGTGTGACGACTTCAGATAAAGAGACCAATTGTCCATTTGAACCCATGACTTTCAGATTCAAAATATCTTTTAATTGCATTCGTGATTTGGCATCGACCTGTACAATGACTTGTTGCATACGTCCCTGATTTGGGAAGTCATTGATATACATTGAACCCATTGAGGTTGAAATGATGTCAGAAACATCTGCGAACTTCACACCAAGAACATTCAATTTTGCACGGTCAATTTTTAAAGAAATATTGTCACCTTGCGGTAGACCCTCATTCCAGACCATATAGAACTTTTTATTCTTGGCTGCCATTTCCATTAACTGGTCTTGTGCAGCTAAAAGTGCAGGCATTCCTAGGTTGGCACGGTCTTGTAAGCGTAAGCTGAAACCTGAAAAAGTCCCAAGTTCATCAATGGCAGGCGGAAGCACAGCCATGGTTGCGCCTTCTTTACTATGTGCCATCGTTTTATTGACAGCATTGGTCATTTCGCTTGCACTTGACGTACGCTCTTTAAAATCTTTGAGCGTGGTAAAGGCAATACCTACGTTTTGACCTGCACCACTGAAACCCCAGCCCATAATGGTGGTGTTACTTTTGACATTCGGATTGTCTTTTAGACTGTTTTCAAACTCATTGACCACGCCTCGTGTTCTTTCGGCAGTGGCATCAGAAGGCAACTGGAACGAAGTCAGGAACCAGCCTTGATCTTCCTCAGGCATAAAGGCTGTAGGCCAATACTTCATGCCTGCAAAGGTAAGACCTGTAATGACCACAAAAATCACCATCATTGGAATGCTATGTTTGATCACTTTCAGCAGGATCAATTCATACTTTTTGGTGACTTTATCGAAGCTACGGTCAAACCATGCAAAGAAACCTTTCTTTTGATGATGTCCATCAATCGGTTTGAGGATGGTGGCACATAGTGCAGGGGTCAAAATCAACGCCAATAATGCTGAGAACAGAATCGACACTGACATGGTTAAGGTAAATTGTTGATAGATAATGCCGACCGAACCACTGGCAAATGCCATCGGCAAGAATACTGCGGCCAAGACCAAGGTAATACCAATAATCGGGCTGGTGATTTCCTTCATCGCCTTGGAGGTTGCTTCTTTCGGTGGCAGGCCTTCAGTTGCCATAATCCGTTCGACGTTTTCCACCACCACAATCGCATCATCGACGATAATCCCGATCGCGAGCACCATACCAAACATGGTCAGTACATTGATCGAAAAGCCTGCAAGCAACATCACTGCAAAGGTACCCAATAGCGCAATCGGTGCAACAATGGCTGGAATTAAGGTATAGCGAACATTATGCAAGAATAAATACATCACAATGAACACAAGAACCATGGCTTCAAGTAAGGTATGAATTACTTTTTCGATTGAAATTTTAACGAAAGGTGCAGTGTCATAAGGAATACTAAATTGCATGCCTTCAGGTAAATTGAGTTTTAATTCTTCAATTTTTGCTCTGACACCTTCAGCGGTTTTCACTGCATTGGCACCCGGACTGAGCTGAATCGCGGCAGCCGTTGCAGGTTTGCCATCTTCTAAAATTGCAAAGTTATAAGCCTGTGAACCCATTTCTACATTGGCAACGTCAGATAGTTTAATGACACTACCACTGGTCTTACTTTTGAGACTGATATTTTTAAATTGATCAACATCACCCAACTGACCTTCAGCAGACAAGGGGATTGTGATTAATTGACCTTTGACTGCAGGCAGATCACCGAGTCGGCCGGGTGCGATCTCGACGTTATTTTCGCGGATCGCATTATTGACATCACTAATCGACAGACCGTAAGACACCAGTTTGTTTGGGTCAACCCAGATACGCATGGCTTTTTCTGCACCGAAGGATTGAACTTTACCTACGCCTTCAACACGTTTCAGTTCTTCGACCACGTTACGGACCAGATAATCACTCAAGTCAACTTCAGAATATTGTCCATTCGGTGAGTTGATTCCAACCAGCATCAGGAAGCCTGATGACGAGGCTTCAACCTGTAGGCCTTGCTGGCGAACCACTTGAGGTAGACGTGCTTCAACAGCCTTGATCTTGTTTTGTACATCGACCTGCGCCATTTCAACATCTGTACCTGGTTTAAAGGTCGCAGAAATCTGAGCAGTACCAGAGGTATCCGTAGTCGCGCTATAGTAAAGCAGGTTTTTAACCCCAGATAATTCTCGTTCGATCAAAGTCACAACGCTGTCATTGATCGTCTTTGGCGTCGCACCTGGGTATACCGCGCTAATGTTGACCTGAGGCGGCGCCACACTTGGGAAGCGGGCAATCGGTAATTTGGGAATACTCAATAGCCCAAATAAAATAATGAAAATCGCAATCACCCAAGCGAACACAGGGCGGCGAATGAAGAATTGTGACATCATCATTGAGCTCCTTGTATTGCAGGGACTTTCCAGTTGCTGATTTCAAGTTTTTGATTCGGTTGAATACGATCAACACCTTCTACAACCACTTTATCGCCTGTTTTTAGGCCTTTATTGGCGATATAGAACTGATCATATTGTTGTCCCAACTCAATTGGGCGAATCTCTGCTGCACCTTTGCTATTGATCACATACACTTGTGGCTCGCCATTGATGTTGCGTTGTACCGCTTGTGCTGGAATCAATAGAGCTTGTGGAACAGAAGCACGGTCAATATTCACACGTACGTACATACCTGGAAGTAACTTTCTTTCAGGGTTTTGAACTTCGATACGAATGGTGACATCGCCAGTTTCTGGATCGACGTTAATGTCTTCAAATAGCATTTTTGCGGTGACGTTATACGCTTGACCATGGCTATTTGAAATACGTACCGTTTTCTCATTATTAGCTGACAACTCACCACTTTGTAGCGCAGCCTGTAAACGTTCGTATTCACCAATCGACTGTTTTACATCAACATAAACCTTGTCGATCTGTTGAACAGTTGCCATGGTATTGGCATCACCTTGGCTAACCAATGCACCTTCAGTCACAAAAGACTGTCCAATACGACCCGAGATCGGGGCACGTACCGTGGCATATTGCAGATTCAAGTTTTGACGGGTAAGTAGCGCTTTCATTTGCGCAACATCAGCTAAGGCTTGACGATATTCGGCTTGTGCATTACTGACTTCTTGCTTACTGATCGCATTGCTTGGCAATAATTGTTCATAACGTTCTAACTGAACCTTTAAACGTACCACTTCAGCTTCAGCCTTATTCAGAGAGGCACGATTACTGTTCACATCCGCTTGGAAGGTTTCAGCGTTAATTTTATATAGTGCTTGGCCAGCTTTGACTTCACTGCCTTGTCGGAATAATACTTTTTCAATAATACCGCCGACCTGCGGACGGATCTCGGCAGTACGGAAGGCCTGCACACGCGCTGGCAAATTTTCGCTAAAGTTCACCGCTTGCGGTTGAAGATTTAAAACACTCACTTTTGCAGGGGGAGTTTCGGCTGGCTTTGCCTCCTCTGAACCACAACCTTGTAATACAAGTCCGATGGATAAAAATAATGGAAGTAATAGATGCTTTTGCATTCTGTCCAAACCTTGGGAGTTTTTGATGCTGACATTATTTTCCTGCTTTGTGTAACCAATATCGGGGAAGTGTGGAAAAAGTGTGGAGATTGACAGATAAATCATCGTATGATGAATTGATTGTTTTATTGATCTGGATCGTTATGTTTGAGCATTCCTTTTCTTTCGATTGTCACGACAAACTTATTCTTGTGGTAGAGGATGAGTATGATATTGGAGACATTATCGAGCACTATCTCAAGCGTGAAGGGATGCGTGTCATTCGGGCAATGAATGGCAAACAGGCGATTGAAATGCATGCTGCACAAGCGATTGATTTAATTCTGCTGGATATTAAATTGCCTGAACTGAATGGTTGGGATGTGCTAAATAAAATTCGTCAAAAGGCGCAAACTCCTGTCATTATGTTGACTGCACTTGACCAAGATATTGATAAGGTGATGGCATTACGGATTGGTGCGGATGACTTTGTGGTTAAGCCTTTTAATCCCAATGAGGTGGTCGCACGGGTGCAGGCTGTGCTACGGCGGGCTCAGCAAAACAGCCAAACAGTCAAGAAGAATCTCATCTATAAAAACATCGAAATTAATACCGATATACATAGTGTTTATATTCATCAACAAGACAAAAAAGTCATGCTGAATCTTACCCTGACCGAATATAAAATATTGCTGCAAATGATTGATCATCCTTACAAAGTTTTTACACGAGGTGAGCTTTTAAATCACTGCTTACCCGATAGTGACGCTTTGGAGCGTACTGTAGATAGTCATGTCAGTAAATTAAGAAAAAAATTAGAGGAGCATGGATTGCAGCAGATGTTGATCAATGTTCGAGGTGTCGGTTACCGACTCGATCACCCACAAGAAATATAGTGTAGTCAAAAGATCAGCAGGCAAGTTATTTGGAAAAATGTTATGAAAAGTCACTCAGGAATCAGTAAACAGCTCTTTATTGCCTTAAGTATTGTGAACTTAAGCGTGACACTTTTTTCAGTTTTTCTGGGCTATTTCATTTATAACTATGCCATCGATGCGGGATGGATTACTTTAAGTTCATTACAAGAAGATTGGACGGAATTCCATTTTGTCGATTGGATTTGGCTATCTACGGTGATTTTTTGTGGAGGTGTCATTTCTATCATTATTGGAATGCATCTTGCCCAACGTTTTATTAAGCCAATCAATTTCTTGGCGGATGCGGCAAAAAAAATTAGTCAGGGCGATCTATCCGCGCGTGCTGATGACAGTCAAATTCATTCCACTGAAATAGCTGAGTTGATGCATAACTTTAATAGTATGGCGAAACAATTAGAAAGTTCTGTTAAAAATGCCCAACTTTGGAATGCTGCAATTGCGCATGAGTTAAGAACCCCAATTACGATTTTGCAAGGACGTTTACAAGGTGTTTTAGATGGTGTTTTTAAACCTGATGAAATCCTATTTAAAAGTCTATTAAATCAAGTTGAGGGTTTGTCTCATCTTGTTGAAGATCTTCGTACACTGAGCCTTGTTGAAAATCAACAGCTACGATTAAATTATGAATGGGTCAATATTCAGGACAGCATTGAAAAAGTATTAAAAATATTTGAACAAAGATTCACTACAGCAAATTTAACTGCTGAACTGCGATTAGCGATGACTCTTATTTTTTGTGACCGACGACGTATTGAACAAATATTAATTGCTTTATTTGACAATGCTGTTCGATACACAAATGCAGGCACAATTAAAATTTCTTCAAGTAGCACTGCTAAAGAATGGATTTTAAACATTGAAGATGAAGGGCCGGGCATTCCTCAAGAATATCAACAAGATTTGTTCAATCCTTTTTTTAGATTGGAACAGTCAAGGAATAAAGAATTTGGCGGTACAGGTTTAGGTTTAGCTGTTGTATATGCGATTGTGATTGCGCATAAAGGTTCGATTGAATATAGCAATCCAAATCAGAATAGTGTGTTTAGCATCAAGTTACCGATAGAAAAAGATCATATATAAATTTTTTGAGAGTTTAAAATTTAGTTTGTAATTATTTTTAATGTAAGCTATTGATATAAATTGTATTTTATTAATGGTGAAAATGAAAATTAGAAATGAGAAAAATTTAATCAATCTTTAATCATTACCAGATTATTATTCAGACATAACATTGATCTACAAGTTTTTTTACCATTTGGTAAAACTAAATAAAAAAATCACGTTTTTGTCAATTTGTGTGTTCAAGTCGATATTTTTGTAGTATTCTTTTGTGAAAATTGTCAATAAATTCGTACAATTTGTCAATAAGAAATCTATCTTTACATTTTTTGTGGGTTCTGAAACATGATAAGCCGATTCAAGAAAAGTGCTGTCTCAAAAACTTCATTTATCGCTTTATTTGGCTTATTTGTTGGATTTCATAGTTCTATTGCATTTGCTCAACCTAAAGCAGGAAGTAGTATCACGAATATTGCAAGTGGTGACTTCTATGATGAACAAGGTAATTTGCAAGTTATTAATTCAAATGCAGTTATTTTAACTGTTCAACCAATTTACTCTTTAACTTTACAAAGTAATCAACAAAATATCGGAACTATTGGAAGTAAAGTAAACTTCCCGCATGTTTTAACCAATACTGGTAACATCGTAGACGATTATAAATTAAGCCTTACTCAGTTAACGAATGATCAATTTAATTTAGATAATGTAGCCGTTTACATCGATCGGGATCAGAATGGCGAGCCTGATGATAATAATAATTTACTGAATTCAACGACAAGTTTTCGCTTAGAAGCTGGTGAGTTTGCCTCATTAGTTGTCGTTGGAAGTATTCCAACCAACGTAACTGCAAATAATGTCGCTAATTTTACTTTAACAGCTACAAGCCAGCATGATAATGCGATCGCTATGACCGTAAGTGATACAGCAAAAGTTGTGGATGATGCTGTAATTCAAGTGACGAAATCACAAAATATAAGCACAGGTAAAACTGGCACGGAAATTACTTATACCTTAGCTTATACAAACACGGGTACTGCGGCAGCAAGACTCGTATTAAGAGATATCTTAGCTACAGATGTAACATATAAATCGGGTAGTGGTAGTTGGGGGAATGGTTCAGGATCTTTAACTGATGCTGATGATGTTGAGACGGGTGCAAATGCGCCAATAAAATATAAAGTGAGTAATGGGCAAGTAGATGTAGAGCTTGCAAGTGTGGCAGCTTTAAGTAAAGGTACAGTAAGTTTTAAAGTCACTGTGAATGCGAATGCTACCGAAAAAGTTGCCAATACCGCCGACTATCAACAATACAATGCATCAAATGCTATTCTGAAAAATACGCTAACGAATACTGTAATTTTTAACGTTCAGCAAACCTTAGGTGTTGTACTTAACTATAGCCCAAGTAACGCGAATGATGATGGCGAGCCAAACGGTGGTTTGAATAACTTACAAATCCAAAATAATACTTTTGGTGGCGTAGCAAAAGAAGTCCAGTTTGATAATTATGTTTGGAATACAGGACAGGCGACTGATACTTATAATTTAAGCTTCGTTAAAAGTAACGTACCAAGTTGTGCTGTAGTTCGTTTATATCATGCAGATGGTCGTACATTGCTGACAGATACTAATGGCGACGGTGTAATTGATACAGGCGGATTGGCTTACGGCACTTCAAAAAGAATTAAATTAGGGGTTTATTTCCCAGCGAATTGTACTTCTACAAGTACAATGGATTTCGACATTACCGCAACTTCCGTAACAGATACCAGTGTAAAAAATAGTACGCGTGATCGATTAGTCAATACAGTTGCCGTGGGCGAAAGCGATTTGTATAACAGTAACAATTCAGGTGTGGGAGTTGGAAACGTTACTGGTTCAGGTGGGCAAGCCTTATTGGTGAAAAATGCTGTAAAAGGTGCAACAGCTGTTTTCCCACTTGTTATTCGAAATAATAGCACGGCCTCAAATAATTATAATTTGTATGCATCGAGTACAACGATTGACATTAATAGTATCAATACGACGTTACCAACAGATTGGGTAGTGAAGTTCTATAATGGTGATGCAACATGTCAAACGTTACAGGGAGAAATTACCAGTACTGGCAACATGGCGGCTGGAACAACTAAACAGTATTGTGCTGTTGTCACTGTTCCTGCGAATACGACTTTGACAAGTTTACCAATTTGGTTCGCTATGAAATCACCGATGAATGCTCAAGGTGACAGTATTAAAGATCAAGTTGATGTGGCTGTACGCAAGTTGACTTTAGCAAATGATCAACAAGGGCGGATTAATGTCGGCGGTACGGTTGTATATCTGCATACATTAAAAAATATGGGTACATTTGTTGAAGGTGATACAAGCGGAAAAGTAAGTCTTAGCGTAGTCCCTCAAAACATTAATGATGGTTTCACTTATACTTTGTATTACGATGCCAATAATAATGGTGTATTAGATACCACAGACCCAATTGCTACTGATTTGTCTATAACAGGTGGATTAAACCCTCAAAGTTCAGTGCAGCTAATTTTAAAAGTTCAAGCTCCATTAACAGCAGCAAATGGTATTTCTAGTGCAGCAAATATCGTCGTCTCTGCTACGAATACAATCCAAGGTTTAACGCTTACAACAATTCAAAATACAGATTTAACAACAGTTGATCCTACGCAACTTCGTTTGACCAAAGAACAGTCTAAAGATGAAGCATGTGCACTTATGAATGTTGCCACCGCGACATATGCGAGCAACCCATTGACAATTAAGCCAAATCAATGCGTTACCTATCGTTTAACAATTAAAAATGATGGTTCAACACCAGCAGCGAATGTTGTGATTAATGATGTTGTACCTGCTTATAGTATTTTGCGAAATGCATTGCCGCCGTCAGTGAGTAAGGGTTCTGTTGCTGTGAGTGGAGATCAAATATCTGGAAATATTGGAGCACTTGCACCACAGGAGCAAGCAGCGTTGTATTTTTCTATTCAGGTTACACCTTAAGTTAGGCGGATGCTAGAAGATGAATATAATCAATACATTAGAGAATATCCGCAACAGCAAGATCACTTTAGGGATTTTGTTGGTTACTTTATTGGGAGTACATCAGTCTAGCTCTGCTGCTGTTCCTACACGCCAAATCATTAGTAATATGGCGATAGGTGAGTACACTGAAGAAGGCTCAACCGTTGTTCAAGTTAGCCGTTCTAATTTAGTTCAAACAACGATTCTTCCAGTTTATTCTGTTAATTTGACGGCAAATAATACTAAAAATGTCGTAGCGGGTCAGACTGTATATTTCAACCATACTTTGACTAACACGGGTAATGAAGTCGACCAGTATACCTTTGCAGTGACAAATAATACTGGAGATAGCTATGACTACAGTAATCTATCTGTATTTTTAGATAAAGATAATGATGGCGTGCCTGATGGCGCAGCGATTACTTCTTATTCCTTAAGTGCAGGTGAGTCAGTTGGCCTTATTGTGGCGGCAAATGTACCGAGTGGTGCAACGGTTAATCAAAATGGATTATTAACATTAACTGTAAATTCTTTAAATAGTGCATCTGGAACAAAAAACAATATCGATACAGCAACTGTTACGAATCAGTCTGCTTTGGTTGTTCGTAAAAAGTTTTCTCAAACAAGTGTGGCAACTGGAGACGTTGTTACCGTTCGTTTGGATTATCAAAACTTAGGTAGCACAGCGACTGGCTCTGTAACTTTAACGGATACACTTGATTCAAGTTTGGCTTATCAACTAAATGCTGGTGAAAATTGGAACGGTACAACTGTAAATCCAAGTACTGGTAGTAACGATCCAGCAGGAATCAATTACAGTGTAACATCAAATACTGTAACTGCAGTCATTAGCTCAATACCAGCAAATGCAACTGGCTATATTGAATTTAAGGTTAAAGTAAATAAATCAACTGCTGGGTCAATCAATAATACCGTTAATTTTCAGTATGATCATGATAATAACGCAACAACTGCAAATATATCTGATCTCAGTAACATAGCTGTACTTAATGTTGCTTCAATTTATGCTGTCAAAATTAATGGTAGTGCAAGTGATGTAAACAATAGTGCTACGGTTATTGCTTCTGCTGCGGCTCAAGGTGGGGAGCTTACGTTTAATAACTATGTTTGGAATACGGGTAATAGTACTGATCGATTTAATGTAACGATGACGGGCAGTACTTTTCCGACAGGTAGCCAAATTGAATTTTATCGTGCAGATGGCGTAACCCCATTATTAGATAGCAATGGGGATGGTATTCCTGATACAGGCTTATTATCCGCAGGCGTAAATTTACCAATCGTTGTTAAAGTGCGTTTACCTAGTAGTTATGCTGTAACGACTGATACGACATTCGAAGTTTCACCTCAAGCTCAGTCTTTAGGTGATATTAGCAAAACGAGTTTGATTAAAGATCAGGGTAATTTACTTGCCACAACGGTAGCGCGTTTAGTTGATTTGACGAATAGTCCTGAAAACAATGGTTTGGGTAATGGAAATGTTGATAATGCTGGCAATCCGTGGAAAACCGTGATTGCATCAACAAGTACCAATCCTGTTGCGGGTGGGCAAGCAATATTTCCATTAAAAGTGAGCCATACTGGTATTGGAACTGAATATTTACTTAGTGCGAACTCAACAAGTGATTTTACGAATCTAATTTTGCCTAATGGCGTGAACCGTGTTCGTTTTTATGTTTCTGGAAATGGTTCAAATTGTAGTGTCTTAGGTAGTGAAACAGGTAAAACCATCTATCTGAATAATGGTGAAAGTCAGTTAATCTGTGCTGTTGTTGAAGTGGATCAATTGAACAGTAGTGTAACTACACCGATCTATTTCCGCGCTCTTTCTACAAGTTTTGTAAGTGGTAATAATAGTAGTAATCCGAGCCAAGATATTATTAAGGATGCGATTACCATTCAAAGTGTCAATTCTGTGGCTAAAGTAGAATTCACGCCAAATTCTCGTGGACAAGTCTCGCCATTAGGCACCGTCATTTATAGTCATCTTTTAACCAATAATACTGATGTTGATTATACAGGGAACTACAGTTTTCTTTCGAATAACGATCAGGTTGAGTTTAACAGCACTCTTTTTTATGACGTAAATGGGAATGGTGTTTTTGATGCTGGGGATTTGGTAATGAGAAGTTTAGCTGACTTGCCGGGTGGAAAATTAGCAGCACATACTCAAGTCAAATTATTGCTTCAGGTTAAAAATCTTGTAGCAAATAATATTGCCCAAGCGAATACCACCACGATTAATTTAACGAATAATGCTAATGGTCAAGTTGTGGCATCAATTACCGATGTAACTACAGTGAATCAGACACAATTGAAGTTGAGTAAGTTGCAAGCACGTGATTTTGATTGTAATGGCACAGCTGATGAGTCCTATACAACAAATAGTCTAAATATAGGTAAACAAGCAAATGGTCAAGGTCAGTGTGTTTTGTATAAGGTGATTTTAACCAATACAAGTGCTACTGGTTTGAGTACTGCATTTACCTTTAGAGATATGACGCCTGCCTATACAGTTTTATCTCAATCGCCTATCTGCACATCATGTAGTGGTATGACGGCTCCCACAGTTGGTAATGCTGGTGCGGTTTCAGGAACATTAAATAGTGTGGCTGCAAATCAAAGTTATGAATTTAATTTTGGGGTGCGCTATGTTGGTCAGTAAGCAAAAAATGAAAAAGAATATCTCTAATTACAGCATGATGAATCATAAAGTTAGTTATATATATACCTTGGTTTTGTTTATCTTAACTTGTTTGATGTGTAGCCAAGCTGTATTGGCTGCTCCACCAACTATTGAGATTTATTCAGGCTCTGGGTCTGGGCAGGGTCCAACTGCATCTTCAGGAACCCACACTTTTTTGCTGAATAGAAACAACCCATCAGACAATACGGGTGAGACATACGCACCGACAACAACGGTAAGTTATTCAATTACAAATTCTGTTTATAATGCGACACCTTATACATCGAATAGTAATCAGTTTAATAAACCTGATTTTTTTATGGGTGGGGATACAAATAATAATAACGTAGTTGCTCCAGTGAATATTCTTCAGCCATTGAATGGTTATGGTAACCCTGCTGATAATATGTTTGCTGCATCGCTTCAAAATGCACCGACTGGCTGTACAAATGGTGTAGATTGTTTGAGTACAAATGGCGGGATTAGTGTGACCTCAAACAACGGCGTGGCGATGGAGATTACCACACGTGGTTTAAATGGCTCAGGAATCGCGACAAATTCTAGGGTGAAAATGGGTACCATTGTCATTAGTTTCAATCGCCCAGTGACTAACCCCATATTACAAGCAAGTGCATTAGGTGCAGAAGCATCAAGTGGATTAGGTTTTGGTGCAGAATTTACATTAACAAATAGTAATGTTCCTGTAGTGATGAGCCGTATTGCGGGAAGTAAAGAGCTTACTGTTAGTGGTAATAATATTACTAACAACGCAACTACAATTAGAGCCGCGAGTGGAAATGGTGGAGCGAGTGGAAGTGTATATATTAAAGGTAAAGGGATTACATCTTTAACTTTTGATGTCTATGTACGTGGTGATGGTCGTGGGTCGACGTGGTCAACAACAGGCGCTGATGCTTTCTTCTTTGGTGTTTCAAGTATGGATGCCGATAGTGATATTTCTATCGTAAAAAGCCAACGTATTGGAACGTCGGGAACTTTTGTACAAACCCAATTAAATAATGTTCCTGTAAATTCTGTCATGCAGTATCAATTGCAGATTAGTAATACTAAACCAGCAAGTGCAACCGTTGGTGGCTCAGCTTATTTGGCTCCTTTTTCTGATGCGATTCCTTCTAATTTAAAAGCTGTCAGTATCGTTGGTACTGCAAGCACGACTGGAACAGGTACGACATGTTCCCCAACGCTCTCTGGTAACGATACAAGTGGCTATAATCTAACAGGAACATTTAGCGGTGCAAGTACTGCCACATGTACCATCGTACTTCAAGCAACAGCTGCAGTAGCGGGAACAATTACAAATACAGCAACGATTGAAGCAACATCTACCGATTCTGCAACTACAAATGACAGTAGTTCTGTAAATGCAATTATCGTAAATCCAACAGCAGTAACTGCTGATGCAACTATTTTAGAAGCTCGCTTTAGCATTACGCCCAACTTACCTACTATTGTTCGAGGTCGAGTAGGTTCTCAACTCATTGATATTAAAAATGAAGGGCCGAACAATGCAACGAATGCAATTGCGACTTATGTTGCTGCACCACAAACGGGTGTGAGTGTAACGGGGGTAAGTGTGGTCGGTGGGGCGGCATGTACCCAAAGTGGTAGCAACTGGACATGCCCTTTAGGCAGCGTGGCTAATGGGACTACAAAACAATTATCTGTGAGTTACAGTACAACAGCCGCTTCCTCTTTAGGTACTGCTCAGCAAGCAACTGTTAAAGTGTCGAGTGATGAGTTTAACCCAGGTAGTGGTGTAGGAGAGACGCTCTATAAAGTATGGGGAAGTAACCAACAAAATGAATACAGACCTAATGGTGCATTTTGGGTGGGTTATGAAGGAACGGGGGGAACTGCAAAAGTTGGTGCTTTTGCTGATGAGAGTTCATCCATCGTGAGTGCATGGCCAGCTAACCAAGCCAGCCCAACAGGTGGGTACTTAATTTCTGGTAATAATGGTACGAGTGATTCAACTTATGGAGCATCTAGTACAACTGCTTCTGCGATGATTCAAAGAATTATTACCAATATGAGTTCAGATGCAAATTCAACTGTACAACTTAATTTAATCAATACACCTGATATTGGAGATAACCGTCGAGCATGGGAATTTACCACAGGTGTATATATTGCTAATTCACAAACAGTCACTGTATGTATGGGTAACACAAGTGTCGGTATTGATGATAGTGGCTATATTATGGTGGATGGTGTTGTAGTGAGTAGCTCGAATAACTATTTGGGTGGTGGGATTTCAGCATCGACATCTTCTGCTTTAGCACCAGGTTATCATCGAATTACTTATCGTATTGCAAATAGAAACACCTATGCTGGGGCGAGTGAGCGTGCAGCTGGTGGTTATGGATCAATTGGTTTATCACTTAGTGGTAGTTGTTCAACTGCAAACTTTGACAATGCAACTACTAGTGGGGTCCCTGCAAGTATCAATATTATAGATGGTGCAAAAATTAAGATTGCTAAAAACTCTGTGAATGGGACGGGTACGTTTAACTATATTAATCTTAGCAATCTTGTAAATAGTACAACAGCAGTTACCACGGATTCTGTAACTACGGTGACAGCAGGAACCACAGCAACCTCTGCACAACAGCTTTGGGCGCAAACATTGAATACAGATGTTTCTTTTACAGAAAGTGCTTTAGCTGGATATGTCTTATCAGGTGTTAGCTGTGTAGATGCAAATAGCGGTGTAACAGGTAATACAGGTACTTTTTGGACGCTTGTAAATAATATTGTGACGATTCCCGCTGTTCGTATAAAAGAAGGTGCCAATATTACCTGTACTTTTACAAATACTAAGCTTGTTTACGTTGATATTACTGGACGAGTATTTTTTGATAATAGCGGAACAACATTAGATGTGAGTAAAGCATATAATGGCATACAAGATGCAGGTGAAGTTGGGATTGCAAATAGTACAATTCGTTTGAATAACTGTAGTACTACACAGTTAGCTTCAACAGTGACAAGTGCAAATGGTGATTATGCTTTCTCAATTGAACAAAGCTTATTACCATCATCTTTTTGTATTGTTCAGCAGAATTTACCAGAATATATTTCTGTCAGTGGCACAACAGGCTACACTCGTTCGACAGATACAATTGCTTTAACCAAGACAAGTGCGACAAGCTATACAGCAAATAATTTTGGTGATGTGATTCTTAATGTTGTGTTGAATGAAGATGGGCAACATACAGCTATTGCTGGAGATGTCACTGACTATCCTCACCGTTTAAGCACGCAAATTCCAGTTCAACTCACTCAATTATTACAGACTCAGACTCAGCAACCAAATTCTAGCGCTGATCAACCATGGCAAGCACTGGTTTATCGAGATACGAACTGTAATGGTCAGGTGGATATGGGTGAAGTTGTATTTAACCCAACTGCTGCAAGTACTGTTCTATTACAGCCAAGTGTCGATATTTGTTTAGTACAGCGAGTCCATGTACCAACTAATGTTGCTGCTGGCGCACAACATATTGGAACTCTTCAAGCAAGTTATCAATTTGCTCTGACAAATCCGTCACAAACGATTTTAGGGCAAACGCTTAAACGTCAGGATGTGACACTTATTGGTAGTGCTGGTTTAACACTGACAAAAAAAGTTCGTGCAGTTGCAAGCTGTCCTTCAACTTCTTCCGATACAAATGCATTTGTAACGACTAATCAGGCCGCTAAGCAAGATAATTTAGAGTATGAAATCACCTACAAAAATAACAGTACCAAGAAATTACAGAACGTAAAAGTGAAAGATAGTTTACCAATTGGTACTAATTTTGGCAGTGTGAGTTGTAGCCTAACACCAAGTGGAAATACTTGTAATACAAGCCATTCTGGTGATTATCTTGAATGGAGCTTGACTGGGTTATTAAATCCATCAGCTTCAGGTACTCTGAGATTTTGTGTGTCGCAATAGTAAATAATAGATAAAGTATGCCGAAAATATTATTTATTTGGCATACTTTGTACGAGAAGTTGGTATAGAAGTTGCTATTATTTGAACCAGTAGATGTTTTTTTTACAAAAAAGTGATTTTTTTCAACAAAAGTACATAAAAATGCTGTATTTTTGTAATGGTAAAAATTATTTGAACTTTGAGTTAAAAAAACTGTTCAGAAATTTAGGATGTTGAGTTTGGAAACAATAAAGATGCATTTAAAAGATAATTGGAAAAAAGGTTTACTTGGTGCAGCTAGTTTGATTTTGGCGGTTAGTGTTTCTGCTGAAACTAAAGTTGCAAAAGATCCTGTATCTGTAGAATTAAAAACGTATCTCATTAGTGTAAGCACAGATGGGAAACCAGTAGCTAAGTTAGTCAATAAAGTGAAGCCAAACGATGTAATCGAGTATCGTGCAACGTATACAAATAATACATCAGGAAAAATTAAAAACTTAGCTGCTACGTTACCAATACCCGTAGAAACTTTATTTTTGGCGAAATCTGAGCCAGAAAACGCGCAAGCAAGTACAGACGGTACAAATTTTGCCCCGATGCCTTTAAAACGCAAAGAGGGTAATCAAATGGTGAATGTTCCACTGAAAGATTATCGTGCATTACGTTGGACGATCGCAGAACTTCCTGCTGGGAAATCTGTAACGGTATCAGCACAAACGCGTATTAACAGTGACAAAACCAAAAATTAAACAAACTGACATTGAATATTCAACAGGGGTAAGTTCCGAATGTCAAATCAAACTCAACGTTTAAAACTAACGCAATTAGCAGCTTCGATTGCATTTGTTGCAGGTGGTGCAGCTTTCCTTCCTTCAGCACACGCAGCAGCTCCTAGTGCGGGCACAAACATTAGTAACATTGCATCTGCAAGCTATACTGATAGCAATGGTTCTAATAAAACTGTGACATCAAACGTAGTTACTACGACTGTATTGCAAGTAGCAAGTTTCACGTTGATCGCAGATCAAACTAAAACTGCTAACGCTAATGGTCAAGTATCTTTATCTCACACATTAACAAATACTGGTAATGGTAGCGATACCTTTAACGTAGCTGTTGCCAATAATGATACACGTGATAACACGACTGATAATTACGATTTCAGTGGTTTAAAAGTTTATCTTGATGCCAACAAAGATGGTGTTCCAGATAGCCAAACTCCTGTAACAAGCGTAACTTTAGCAGCAGGCGAATCTGTTAACTTAATCGTACAAGCAACAACAGCAAGCAACAACGTTACTGCTGGTGATCTTGGTAAGTTAACTGTTTCAGCAATCAGTGGTTTTGATACAAGTGTAACTGCTAAAAACGTAGATACAGTTAAGATTACCAATGGCGCTGTAATTAGTTTATTAAAATCTGCAAGTGTTAGTAATATAGATGCAACTTCATCAAGCCCTGCTGCGCGTGAAGTTGAATATACTTTAGCTTATCAAAATACTGGTAACACGACCGCAACTAACGTTACGATTACAGACGTACTTCCAGCTGGTTTAACTTATGTTGCTGGTTCTGCTACTGTAAATGGTACTGCTGTAAATGATGCTGTTGATGCTGATGGGTATAATTTCACTTCAGGCACAGCTACATTAGTTATTCCTGCTGTTGCAGCTAACAGCACGGGTGTATTGAAATTTAAAGTTCAAGTGGTTCAAAATACTCCAGCTGGTATCATTACAAACATCGCTGAAGTTGATCCAGATGGTCCAGGTACAGAAGGCAAAACGCCATCTAACCCGAACGATGTAACTGTGTTAAGTGTTAAAAAAGGTACTATTAACGATAGCACTACAGATGCATTTGCTGATGGACAATCAACAACAACTCCAACACCTGATGTAATTACTAAGTCAACAACTCAAGGTACTCCAGTTACCTTTGGTGTTACTGCGGGTGGTGGTGAGCCAATCGTTGTACATAACACTGGTAATGTTACAGAAGCATTCAACATCACTGTAAACAAAAACTCTTTACCAACTGGTAGTATTGTTGAATTATTCAAATCTGATGGTGTAACGCCATTAACTGATACGAATGGTGACGGTGTTGTAGATACAGGACCTATTGCTAGTGGTGCTACTTATCAGGTTATTTCAAAAGTAACACTGCCTTCTGGTTTTTCTTCTACAACTCCTATTAACACGATCTTAACTTCAGCACCTGTAACTAATGCCTCAGCTACAGATACAATTACTTTAGTTATTGATAAAGTTGTTGCATCTACGGTTGACTTGCATAACGGTGACGCAACAGATAGTACTGGAGCTATTGTTGGTGCATCTGGTAAAGATACAGGTCAATATATTGATACGAAATCAACTAAACCGGGTCAAGCAACTAACTTCCCATTAACTATTGATAATAAAGGTGCAACTGGAGATAACTATAATTTATCTACATCGCCTGCATTACCAGCCGGTTGGACAGTTCAATATTACTTAGCTGATGGTACTGGTAATCCAACAGGTGCTCCAATCACGAATACAGGTAATGTACCAAGTGGTGGTACTGTTAAACTTGTAGCAGTTGTTACACCTCCTGCAAATGCACCAGCTGGTGATCAAGAAGTTATCTTTAAGGTTGCTTCGCCTGCTACCGGCTTAACAGATGTAATGTCTGATCGCGTAACAGTAGAAACTAATCGTATTCTTAGCTTGCAAAATGACCGTACTGGTCAAGTTGCGCCAGGTGGTACGGTTGTTTACAAGCATACCTTAACCAACAACGGTAACATTGTTGAAGGCGCTACAGCAGGTAGCCTACCATTCACATTGACGAATGACCAAGCTGCAAGTGGTTGGACAACAAGCTTATATGTTGACTTGAATAACGATGGTGTAGCTGATGCTAATGAATTAGTTACAGGTAGTGATCTTGCAGCGAAAACTGGAAGCATTGCTCGTGGCGCATCTGTTAACTTACTCATTAAAGTTCAAGCTCCAGTAAATGCAACTGCAGGAACACCAAGCGCAGTTGTATTGACCATTCAACCTACAAATGCTGGTGGTCAGTCTGTTGCTGATCTAGTGAATACTGACTTAACAACTGTAACAAGTGGTCAAGTACGTTTAGTGAAAGAGCAATCTTTAGCAAACTGTTCAACAGGTGTTGCTGGTACTTATACTCAAAATACTGTTTCTGCTAAGCCGGGCGAGTGTGTGAAGTATAGAATTACTGCAACAAATGAAGGTAATGCTGACGTAACTAATGTTGTGATTAGCGATGCTACGCCTGCATATACAACGTTGAAAGTGATTGCAAGTGCATCTCCAGTAGCTACAAATGCGACATTGAGTACTTCAACTGCTGCATTAACTGATGGTTCAACAGGTACTATCGCTGCTGAGAAAACACCTCTTGTACCAAATACAAGTGCGGTATTAGAGTTTGTAATCAAAGTAAATAATTAATATTCATTAAGCAATTTCGATTGCTCAAAATGAATTGATTAAATATGTGGGCATTTGCGCAAAGCAGGTGTCCACAACAATAATTTTAAAGTTTTTTTATTTAGACTATTTAGTTGAAGGGTAGAGCGCTGTGCTACAACAGAAGCAAATTCGTGTAAGTCGAAACATGTCTTTCATGTTATCAACGTTGACAATATCTATATTGTCTGCGCAGTATGGTCATGCCGCGAATATTCCTGATGTAGGTAGTAAAATCAAAAACGTTGCTTACGCAACTTTTACAGCAGCAAATGGTAAAGAACAACAATCAGTTTCTAATACAGTCGAAGTTAATGTTTCAGCTTTGTATGCTATTACTTTAACTACCCCACCAGTACTCGATGTTGAACCTAGTGTGCGAGTAATATGGGCCAATACTTTATCGAATAATAGTAATGCACCTGTTAATGTTCAGCTAGAAGCATTAACAATTAATGAATTAAACAATATTAAAATCTACATAGATAGCAACAAAGATGGTCAATTTGATACGAATGATCAACAATTAACAACTAATGTAGCTTTACAAATTGGCCAAAGTGTCAATTTGTGGGTTGTTGCTACTACAAGTTCAAATTTAACCGAAGGTCAGCAATTTAATTTACCAATTACAGCAACAGTTGTTGAAGACAAAACAGCAATTGCAACTGCTATAGATAGTGCAATTAGCTATGGTGCAAAATTAGTTGCAACTAAAGAAGTACAGCAAAAAACTTTTGAGCCTTCTGCAAGTGCAAATTATGACTTAAATTACACGCTCAATATTAGCAATGAGGGTAAGAAGCCAGCTAGACCAACCGATGTCATGGTCGATGGTCAAACACAAAAGATGGTTTTGTTGGTTGATGATTTACCGCCAAATACAACATTTAAATCCGCTTTAGTAAAAAATACTCAAGCCAAAATTTTATACAAGCTCGCTAATAATAGTTATAGTACTATTGCTCCAAGTGACATTACACAGATCAACCAGCTTGTTGTCGGTTTTCCACAAATCGCTGCAAATACATCTGAGCAAGTTGATCTTGTTGTTAGTATGAACCGCAATATTGCAAAAACCACAGTAAAAAATACTTATAAAGTTTCATATGCTGTAACTGATAGTCAAAAAGATGTTTTATCAAACGTTGCATCTACTTTAGTTAGTGGTTCAGCAGATATTACAAATAATTCGAGTGATTTTAAGAGTATTTTGGCAACTGGTAGTGTAAATAAACCACTGAATATAGAAGCTAAGAATGCAAGTTGTAATGCAGATCGTTATAGTGCAGATCGTGTTAAAATTCGAATTAAATCTACAAAAACAGATGATTTAGAAGAAGTTATTGGTATTGAAACTGGGCCAAATACTGGTGTATTTCGCTATACATTACCAACAACACTTTCAGATAAAGGTATTCAACGTGATGCTGTTTTGCAGACACTTAAACGTGATAAAGTTGATATTAGTTTAACTGACTGTTTGGATGCGCAAGGCCAATCTACAGGAACAATTACCGACATTAATACAAGTGTGTTAATGGATCCGTATGGTACAGTATTTGATGCTAAAACGGGTTTACCTGTAGCCGGTGCTACAGTTACTTTATTGGATCAAAATGGTCAACCAATCGGTGATAATATCGCATTTTCGATTGATCCTGTTTCAGGAAACAAAGTTTCTATTCCAGCATCACAACTTACAAATGATGCTGGTGAATTTATCTACCCACTGGTGAAAGCAGGTACATATAGTTTTATTGTAGACACAAAGACTATTCCGAGTAATACACCATACCACTTCCCTAGTGATACCAATGTATATCCAATTTTTCCAGCTGATAAAGCAGTTAATTCAATATGGTCATATGCAGGTAAGTTTACTCTTAATGATAATGATCCTGCACTCAATATTGATATTCCAATTGACCCTGAACTTCCAGCTAACAGTTCTACTTTATTTGTAACAAAAAAAGCCAAAAATAAAACTGCAGAGATTGGCGATTTCGAAGAATATACTGTTAAGGTTGCAAATCTTGGAACTGTAGATTTATCAAATGTTTCGATTACCGATAAACTCCCTAGAGGCTTTATTTATGTTCAAGGCTCAATGCGAGTTAATGGTAATAAGGTAGAAGATCCATTAGGTGGTAAGGGGCCTTATTTAACACTTGGATTAGGTACACTCACTCCAAGTAAAGACCTTGAAGTAAATTATCGAGTTTATATTGGACCAAATGCACTCAATGGTGATGGTATAAACCGTGTACGCGCTAAAGATAAAAATGGTGTTGAGTCTAATGAAGCATCAGCAAAAGTAGAAGTCACACCTGGTATGATGATGTCTGAAGGTTTTATCGTAGGTAAAATCTTCACCGACTGTAATCGGAATGGCATCCAAGATGCTGGTGAAATAGGTGTTCCTGGTGTTCGTATTTATCTTGAAGATGGTAGTTATGTTATTACTGATAGCGAAGGTAAGTATGACTTCTATGGAATTAGTGCAAAAACGCATGTTTTAAAAGTCGATCGTACAAGTTTACCAATTGGTTCTGAATTAGTATTAATAAATAATCGCCAAGCAGGTGATCCAAATAGCCGTTTTGTCGATTTAAAACGTGGTGAATTGCATCGTGCCGATTTTGCGATAGCTGAAGGTGTTGGTCAATGTTCAGAATCTTTAATTGAACGAGTGCTAGAGCGTAAAAAACGTATTGAACAAGATAATACAAATTTAGAGCAAATATTACGTTCTGATTTAACGATTGATCCAATTTTTTCTAAAGTTACGGATGTTCGTGGACAGCCATCTAGTGGCTGTATTTCAGCAGTTGGAGTTCAGGCAAATTGTAATCTTGATTTTTCAAAAGAACAAATTAAAGAAATCAAGCAAATACAATTTGAGCCAGAAAAGTCTGGTGTTCAACCATCTGTCGCTTTACCGAGTTCTTCAACTCTTGCTCTGCCAAATGAAGAGTCTGTAGATACTGTTAATCCTGCGAAAATGATTAATCTTGAAGCAGCTTTAGAAACGGCTGTGAATAATCAACTAGAAATTTTAAATCTTAAAGATGGGCAAGTATTGCCTTATCCTCAGACCTCTATTCAGGTTAAAGGTGCAGCAGGTACTCAGCTTGAGCTTTGGGTAAATGGAACTCGTGTTCCTGAAAAGCGCATTGGTAAACGTGCTGTATTGCCGAACATGCAGGTTTCAGGTTTAGACTTTATCGGTGTTGATTTAAGTACAGGTCACAACACCATCGAAGTACGTCAAGTGGATATGATGGGCAATACTCGAGACATTAAACGTATTAATGTTATTGCACCTGATCAGTTAGATAAGTTGCAACTTGAGCCGAGTAAAACGATTCCACAGGCAAATGGACGTGATCGTTTTAACGTCAATTTAAAAATTGTCGATCGACATGGTACGCTTGTATCAAACCGTACACCTATCACCTTAGATAGTTCAATCGGTAAGATTGACTTAGTAGACTTAGATCCAAAACAGCCAGGTATCCAAGTATTCGTTGAAGGTGGAACTTTACTTGTTCCAATTCAAGCGCCAATTGAAGCTGGTGAAGGAACATTATCGGTTGAAAGTGGTATCTTCCATTCAAGCACACCTATTCGTTTCTTACCTGATTTAAGACCGATTATCGCTGTAGGTATGGTCGAAGGTTCTTTTAATTTCAAAAAGTTTGACCCTAAAGAACTGAGTGGTATTAATTCAAATGATGGTTTTGAAGAAGAATTAAATGAGATTTCAGCTTCAAAAGATGGAAAGCGCAATATAACGGGTCGTGCTGCATTATTTTTGAAAGGTAAGGTAAAAGGTGAATACCTGCTTACACTTGCATATGATTCAGATAAAGATAAAAACCAAAGATTATTCCGTGATATTCGTCCTGATGAATACTATCCAGTTTACGGTGATTCTGCTGCCAAAGGCTTTGATGCTCAATCTACTAGTAAATTGTATGTTCGTGTCGATAAAGGACGTTCATATGCAATGTATGGTGACTACGTAACTCGTACTGAAAATGATGAGGGCCTATCTTTAGGTCAATACAACCGTTCATTGACAGGTGTTCGTAGTACAGTAGAAGCTGATAAATATAAAGTTACTGCGTTTGCTGCACAGACAAATTCACAACAAGTTGTGAATGAACAACGTGCTATGGGTATTTCAGGTCCTTATAGTTTAGGTAATGGTGTTAATGCGCAAGACGTGCGTGAAAACAGTGAAAAAGTAGAAGTTATTACGCGTGATCGTAATAATTCGGGTTTAATTATTGCACGTACAAGTTTGACTCGTTTTACTGATTATGAGATTGATACTTTCAGTAATAGTATTTATTTGAAAGATCCTGTTCCAAGTGTTGATGCTGACTTAAACCCAGTATATTTACGAATTACAGTTGAATCTGATCAAGGTGGTGAAGAATATACGGTTGGTGGTGTGTCTGGTTCTGTAAAAGTCACCGATAAAGTTAAACTAGGTGGTTCTTATGTGAAGAGTAATAACCCACTAACTCAAGATCAGTTAGCAAGTGTGAATACTGTCGTTAAATTTGCCAATGATAAAGGTAAATTCATTGCTGAGTTTGCTCGTTCAGAGAATATTAATGATGACTTAAATTCATCGACGTCAGGTAATGTGAAACCAGATGCAACTGGTAAGTTATCGGGTGATGCTGCACGAGTTGAATTAAACTATTCTTATAAAGACTTGGAAATGAAAGTTTATCATAACCAAGCTGATAGAGAATTTTATAATACAGCGGCGCCTATTACTGCTGGTCGTAAAGAAAGCGGCATTAAGGGACGTGTACAATTAAATAAAATCGGCTTAGCTAAGCTTGAAGCGATTCGCACAGAAGATCAGTTAAGTGGCGTAAATCAAGGTGTATCAGCAAGTATTGAACGGGCAATTAACCGTATTTTGGCTGTAGAACTTGGTTTAAAGTATTATGATGAGTCATCTAATCCAGCAACACTGAATACAACACAAGTTGCACCATATCATGGTGTCACAGTTCGCTCTAAATTAATCAGTCAACTACCTTGGCAAGGTTCGAATGTCTTTGCTGAATATGAACAAGACATTTCTGAAGCGGATCGTCGTATTTTTGCGTTGGGTGCAAATTATCAAATTAATTCCAAACTCCGTGCTTACGCGCGTCACGAATTAGTTTCAAGTATTAACGGTCTTTATGATCTAAATAGTAATCAACGCCGAAATGTAACAGTATTTGGTCTTGATAGTAAATATAACAATAATGGAACAGCCTTCAGTGAATATCGTGTTCGGGATGGTATTAGTGCGAGAGAGGCTGAGGCAGCAATTGGTTTACGTAATCGTTGGGAACTTGAAAAAGGTTTTTATGCCAATACGAGTTTTGAACAAACTAAATCATTATCAAATGCCAATAACTCAAATTCTGATAGCACAGCAGCATCTTTAGGTATTGAATATTTAAAGAACCCTAACTGGAAAGCGGTTGCTCGCATTGAAGCACGTTGGACAGATCAATCAGATACGATATTGAACAATTTAGGCGCTGCTTATAAATATTCGGATGATGTGACATTATTGGCAAAAAATGTCGTTAGCCTAACAGATAGTAAAAGTAATAGTGGAGGTGATCGTTTAGTAGATCGCTTCCAATTAGGATTGGCTTATCGTGATACAGAACACAATCGTTTTGATGCACTAGCTAAAGTTGAATATCGTTATGATGATAATAAAACTGATTTAACTAAACCATACCTTAAACATGTTTATATTTTCTCGAACCATTTAAATTATCATCCAACACGTGATCTTACATTGTCGGGTCAATATGCGGTGAAAAATGTGCAGGCTACATTCTCTGGTTTAGAGTCTACAGGTATGACACATATGTTCAGTGCAAGAGCTATGTATGACATCAATGAAAGATGGGATGCAGGAGTACACACAGGTGTATTATGGTCTGATATGAGTTCAGGGCGTCGAGTTCTCGTTGGTGGTGAGGTTGGGTATCTTGTTGCAGCAAACTTATGGTTGTCAGGTGGCTATAACTTCTCAGGTTATAAAGATGATGATCTGGTAGATAGTGATACTACAATTCAGGGCGCTTATGTTCGTTTTAGATTCAAGTTCGATGAGAATCTATTTGCTGGTAATAACGCTGGAATAAATGCTTCGAGAGAACCATAAACATGAAATATCTTCACAATAATTTATATAAAATGTGTTCTTATTTTTATATAGGGGTTTCTGCTAGTTTGCTTGCAGTAAGCACTTCTGTATTTGCTGAGTCTGCATCTGAGCAAATTATTGTTGGAGAGCAATCTAGTTCTTTGGTACAAGATGTCAATCAACAGAAGCCTTATAATCCTAAAGATAAGCAAGTTGCGGCATTACAAACACGTCTGATACCTTATTTAAAACCATCAGAAAATATTGCATATTATCAAGCGATAAAAGCCTTATCGTGGTTAAGTTACGCTGCTCACGAAGCAAGTGAAAAGAGTCCAAGTTCTGCGAGAATTGAAGCGCTGCAACAAGCAAAAATTATTATTGAGGCCTTAGAACAAGGACAAATTGAAAAATTTACGCTGACAACAGCTATTCTTTCTGAATCAAGTGTTATGCGCAGAGACCTTTGGGCAAATGCTGAATTATTAAAGCAAACGGAAGGTTTTTCATGTGCTCAGGCTGAGATTGCTCAAGCAGAAGTGATGTTGGTTTGGGCAGCAGCAGAACATTGTGAACTTGGATGGCGGCACTCAAGAGAATTGTTTCTATCCGCTCAAAGTTTAATTGATCAATCAAATCTCAAAGCATCTGCGTGTAAGTCTGCAACAGCATTAGAATTACCTAAAATTAATTATCCATCTTTACAAGAATTGAATGGTGATGCTAAAGGTTGTCATGGAGTTAAAGGGAAGTGGCCAATTTGGTCGCCTGAACAGAAAGTTATCGCTGAACCACCAGTAGCTAAAGTTCCATCAAATGTACCAAATGTAGTTCACTTCGCCTTAGATCAATCAAACTTATCAAAAGAATCGATTGATGTGTTAAATCAAGTTGTAACATTCTTAAAAGATAATCCAACCTACACCTTGACTCTGTACGGTTTTACTGATGCTCGTGCAAGCGAACAATATAATTTAAAACTTTCGATGAGACGAGCACAGAGTGTACTTGCATACCTTCAACAACAAGGGATTCATTTAGATCGAGTTGCAGTTGAGGCAAAAGGTAAAAATCAAACAATTAACGATGAAAATCAGAAATTTGGTCATGCATTAAGTCGTAGAGTCGAATTAGTCTATGTTGATCCAGAAGGTAAAGAAGTATCAACTTTCAAGCAACGTCAGGATCTCCAAGTAGAAAAATAACTCTCTGTTGAAAACAGTGAAAGTACGTTAAAAAGAGAGCTGTAAAGCTCTTTTTTTAACGTTCAGCTTTAGCTAATTCTGCATCAATATAGCTAATAATCATCGTGCTTAAGCCTTTGACCATTTCATCGAAACTAATTTGTGGATTAGGCAAAATGAGATGTCGTGCTACATTAAAAATACTACTATTGATACTGATATAGGCTGTAACACTCAAATTGCTCACTTTCAAATATTTAGGGTGGCGCATCATGTATTTCATTAGAACCTCCATCAATGCCATTTCAATTTGTCCAATATAGCGCTCATATTTAAGTTCAGTTGCATATCGTAGACAGATGAGATAGCGATCATTATCACGGGTAAGTAAGTCACGAAAAGTATAGAAAATCATTTCAAATAATGGTTCTAACTCCATTTCGACAATAATAGGTGTCAGTTCTTTAACCATGTCTAGAACTTCTTTGACAAATGATTTTGCCATCGCATCGTAGATTTCTTCTTTATTTTTAAAATATT
>NZ_LBMZ01000116.1:0-103714 GCF_001005525.1 Acinetobacter sp. AG1
TGCCTGAATGCCTGAATGCCTGAATGCCTGAATGCCTGAATGCCTGAATGCTTGAATGCCTGAATGCCAGAATGCTAGATCGACAGAATGTCTTAAACCATGAAATAATGAATGTTCCTGAATAAGCTAAGAAGATCTACGTGAACCTATTACAAAAATAGTTTATTCCCCAAACGAGGAATATTTTTATTCTTGATTATCCGCTAAGATAACTGAGATATACAGTTTACTTAACTGCCTGTTTAAATCTATTTAAAAATATAGGCAATCGAAATTAGGGTTTACACTCCGCCATTCTCCAAAATAGAGAGTGGCTTTTTTTATTTCTATCTTTAAACATCGACAAAAAAAGAGCTGTCGAAACAGCTCTTTACATGTATTACGTGAGGTTCAATTCAATTAAGCTTGTTGAATACCCGCAACAACCCAATCTTGTTGCGAACCAGCAGGCTTAACAAAATGCCAAATTTCGGTGAAAGGTTGTGGCAAGCTGTTTAAATCTTCGCTTACTGTTCCTGTAAAACGGACGCTAACAACATATTGAGCATTTTCAGTCGCACTATCTACAACCATTGCGTTTAGATTACTAAATTCTGCAACATCTTGGTCTTGGTTGGCCATAATGTCACTGTACATAGATGAATAAAGTTCAGGTGTTAAATAACGACGAATTTCTTCAATATTACTGGCACTATTCACTGATTGAATATGATTAAAACGCTGACGAGCTACACGTAAGAACGCAGCAGGTTCAGTACCATCAGGTAATTGATTGCCACTACTCATTGATGCTCCGCCAAATGGTGCTTGAGGAGCAGCCGTACCGCCACCGACAGATTGACCAAAAATATTGGTATTGTCACCTGCAGGCGCTGTATTTTGGCGACCAAAATTATTTTGACCGTTATTATTTGGCGCATAAGGATTGTTTGCAGCTACTTTTTGTTTACCGCTGAATTTACGGAAAATAAAGAAAGCACCACCTGCGATCAGTAATAACCAGATCCAAGTTGGGATTCCACCTTTTTTCTCTTGCTCTTGGGCTTGTTGTGCAGCTTGAGCATTCGCTGTTTGCTGATCAGTGGCAGTTGGGTTATGTGGTTTATCATCAGCTAAGGCATTAGCTGCAACTGCACCTACCGCCGCACCAGCTACACCAGCTGCAACCATTGAACCAACACCGGGACCTGATTTTTGAGGTGCAGTTTGTTGTGGAGCAGGCGTAACTTGACGTGGTTGCTGATAAGATTGGTTAGATTGTTGGTATGACTGACTAGATGAACTAGATCTGCTCATACCGTGGCTTTTTCCACCACCTGCACGTTTTGCTTCTGCAAGCGGTGCAGCAACCAATGTTGCCATTAAAAGAGCTGCCATCAAGCCACGCTGGTGTACTTGCATCGAAAATTCCTATTTAAATCCTATTTGTAAATGTATTTATGCAGGTATTTATCTGTAATTTCAACTATAAAAATATGTTTTTTTATGTCAACTCGTCACTCAATTGCATTGCTTCAGTGAGAGCCTCATGTAAGCGTGCAACGGCAATGATTTGAACGCCATCAATAGATTTTTGCGGTGCATTAGCTCTTGGTAAAATCACATATTTAAAGCCATGCTTGGTCGCTTCTTTTAATCTTTCTTGACCATTCGGTACAGGACGAATCTCACCAGATAGTCCAACCTCACCAAAAACTGCCAATTGTTGTGGCAGGGCTTTACCTCTTAAACTTGATGCACAAGCCAATAAAACTGCAAGATCAGAGCCAGTCTCGGTAATTTTTAAGCCACCTACTACATTGACATAAACATCTTGTCCTGAGGTTTGCACACCACCATGACGATGCATCACTGCAAGTAACATATTCAAACGGTTTTGCTCTAAGCCAAGTGCCACTCGACGTGGTTGCCCATGTGCATCATCAACTAAGGCTTGAACTTCGACGAGGAGAGGGCGCGTTCCTTCACGGCTGATCATGACAATTGAACCAGGAATCGCTTCATCATAACGACTGAGAAAAATTGCAGATGGATTGGCAACTTCTCGAAGTCCTTTGTCTGTCATGGCAAAGACACCAAGTTCATTCACTGCACCAAAACGGTTCTTTACAGCACGGATCATGCGATAACGTGAGTCAGATTGCCCCTCAAAGTAAAGTACACAATCCACCATATGCTCTAAGACACGTGGACCTGCAAGAGAACCTTCTTTGGTCACGTGACCGACAATAAATAAGGCGGTACCACTATTTTTAGCAAAACGAGTGAGTAAGGCAGCAGACTCACGGATTTGTGAAACTCCGCCTGGAGCAGATTGTAATGTTTCAGTATAAAGTGTTTGAATTGAATCAAGAATGGCAACAGCAGGACGCTCTTGTGCGAGAACCTCACAAATACGTTCCACGCAAGTTTCAGCCATAACTCTGAGTTGGTCTGTGGGAAGATCTAAACGTTGAGCACGTAAGGCAACTTGTGAAAGTGATTCTTCGCCTGTGACATAAAGAGCTGAACTTTTCTTACTAGCCATATGCGTTGCGGTTTGCAATAAAATTGTTGATTTACCGATACCTGGATCACCACCAATCAGTACAACAGAACCTGTAACTAGGCCACCACCCAATACACGATCGAATTCACTGATGCCAGTTTGTAGTCGAGTTTCATTTGAGACAGAGATTTGATTCAGCGTTGTAATATTGGCTACTTGTCCTGCATAGCCACCTACTTTAGGGCGCGCGCGGTGTGAAATACTAGGCTCTAATCGTACTTCCGTTAAGCTATTCCATTCGCCACATTCTGAACATTGACCAGCCCATTTAGGATGGTCTGCACCGCATTGTTCACAACGATAAACTGTTTTAACTTTGCTCATATTTACTCGTAAAAGATACGTGATAGATCAATTAATTTTTTAAAAAATTTGGTTTAGGAAAATCTGAAATACAAATTTTATCTATAACAGTCGCCAAACTCGATTTTGGCACGTAAACTGCTAATTACAAGGAATTGTACATCGAGGTTTATAAAAGAGGAAAAGATGATTAAAAATGCAACTAAAAAGTTCTGAAATTTTAAAAAAGTGATGAAAAGCCGAAAAAACTTTTTCTATTGTTAGATTTTTAGGCTAATTTTGTGACATAAAACTCGAGAGTTGAATATAACAATGTCAAATGATTTTCTTGGTTCACCAAATGAAAACGGTGAGCTACACCGTAGCCTTTCCAATCGACATTTACAGTTGATTGCGATTGGTGGAGCAATCGGAACGGGATTGTTCATGGGTTCGGGTAAAACGATTAGTTTAGCTGGACCATCTATTTTATTCATTTATGGCTTGATCGGTATCATGGTGTTTTTCGTGATGCGTGCTTTAGGTGAATTACTCTTATCGAATTTAAAGTATAAATCTTTTATTGATTTATCCACTGATTTAATCGGTCCTTGGGCGGGTTATTTTGTTGGATGGACGTATTGGCTATGTTGGGTCACGATTGGTATCGCAGATCTATCAGCCATTATTTACTATCTTGAATTTTTCAATGGGGGCGAGTCATTTACTCCATTAGGCGGATTGTTGATTAGTACTGTTGCGATTCTATTTGTACTTGGGTTGAACCTTGTCACCGTAAAATTATTCGGTGAAATGGAATTCTGGTTTGCAATGGTTAAAATCACAGCAATTATTGTCTTAATTGCGGTTGGTTTATGGATGATCTTTACGGGTTTCACTAATGCTGCGGGTACAACGGCAAGTATTAGTAACTTGTGGACACATGGTGGTATGTTCCCTAAAGGGTTAGATGGTTTCCTTGCCGGCTTCCAAATTGCAATTTTCGCCTTTGTTGGTGTGGAGCTGGTCGGTACAACTGCTGCTGAAACACAAGATCCAAAACGTAACTTGCCGAAAGCGATTAACTCAATTCCAATTCGTATCATTATTTTCTATGTATTGGCATTGTTCGTGGTGATGTGTGTAACACCTTGGGATCAAATTAACCCTAAAGTCAGTCCATTCGTAAACATCTTCTCACAAGCAGGTATTGCTTCTGCGGCGATTATTATGAATTTGGTGGTGTTATCTTCAGTGATGTCATCAATGAATAGTGGTGTATTTTCGACCAGTCGTATGCTATTTGGTTTATCAACGGATAAACAAGCACCAAAATTATTTGGAAAACTTTCTAAATCGGCAGTTCCTGCAAAAGCATTAATCTTTTCTTCGATCTGTATTTTTATTGGTGCTTTCGTTCAATTTGTTTATAAAGTGAAGACAGGAACCAATGATGAAGTTACCGCGTTTACCTTAGCGACCACTTTATCGACTATCTTGTTTATCTGTGTTTGGATTGTGATTATGTGGAGTTACATCAACTACCGCAAAAACCGTCCTGAGTTACATGCACAATCAACTTTTAAACTTCCTGGTGGCGTGTTTACTTGTTGGGTAGTGATTATTTTCTTCCTTGCAACGATTTATTTCCTTGCTTTGGACGAAACCACTTTAGAGTCACTTAAAGTCAGCCCAATCTGGTTTGTTATTTTGGCAATTGGTTATTTCTTAAATAAAAAGAAGTAAGCCGTTAAAGAAGTAATGAACAAGAACGTCGGCATCTAAGTCGGCGTTTTTTTATGGATATTGTTTTATTCCTTCAAGTTTAGACTTTAGCCAATCTGATGATCACGTTATACTGCTCCGAATTGTAAAAGTTAGGTGCTCAGATGCGTCAAGTCATTTGTTCGATCGGTTTATTATTCAGTAGTGTGGTACTTACTGCATGTGGTCAGTCAGGGGCATTGCAATTACCTTCTGATATCAATCATGACAAACGTGCAAAATACCTGCTTTATAAAAATGAAACGTCTCAGGCTAAAACGTCATCTGATGATGTGAAAGCTGAAAACCAAGCAGCAACTTCTTCAACAGTATCACAGACAACCTCACCTTAAGTTTGTAAATAAGGACATCTTCATGAGTTTCACTCGCATTAATGGAGTATTGCATGCTGAGCAATGTTCATTAGATCAGCTCGCACAGCAATTTGGCACGCCTTTATATGTTTACTCAAAATCTACATTTGAGAAGCATTATTTAGATATGCATCGTGCTTTTGATTTTATTGATCATCAAATCTGTTTTGCAGTGAAGTCAAACTCGAATATAGCTGTTCTGAATGTATTAGCAAAACTTGGTGCAGGTTTTGATATTGTGACGGGGGGGGAACTAGCACGTGTCCTCGCAGCAGGCGGTGAACCTTCAAAAATTGTATTTTCTGGTTTAGGTAAATCTGAAGCTGACATTGAAAAAGCTTTGACCGTAGGTATTGCATGTTTCAATGTTGAATCTCATGCTGAACTTGATCGGATTCAAAAAGTAGCAGAAAAACTAGACAAGAAAGCGCCGATTTCATTACGTGTAAACCCAGATGTGGATGCGAAAACTCATCCCTATATCTCAACAGGTCTGAAAGAAAATAAGTTTGGTATTCCAAGTGATACGGTCAATGAGACTTATCAATATGCGGCTTCATTACCAAATCTTGAGATTGTCGGTATTGACTGCCACATCGGTTCACAATTGACAGAAACCAAACCTTTCGTTGATGCTTTGGATCGTGTCATTGTCATGATTGAGCAGTTGAAAAGCTTGGGTATCAACCTCAAACATATTGATATTGGTGGTGGTCTAGGCGTTTGTTATAAAGATGAAACTCCGCCAAGTGTTGAAGAGTATGCTAATTCAATGCGTCCAGCTTTAGAAAAGCTCGGTCTCAAAGTGTATATGGAACCAGGACGTAGTATTTCTGCTAATGCAGGCGCATTACTCACCAAGGTGGATTTACTCAAGCCGACTAATCATCGTAACTTTGCCATTATTGATGCAGCGATGAATGACTTAATTCGCCCAGCTTTATATGAAGCGTGGATGGATATTCAGTCAGTCAATCCAAATCCTGATGTTGAAGTTAAAACTTGGGATTTAGTTGGTGCAATCTGTGAAACAGGTGATTTCTTGGGTAAAGAGCGTGATTTAGCACTTCAAGAAAATGATGTCCTTGCTGTATTAGGTGCAGGTGCCTATGGTTTTGTAATGAGCTCGAACTACAACACCCGTGGTCGTGCTGCCGAAGTTATAGTCAGTGGTGATCAAGCCTATTTAATTCGTGAACGTGAAACCATAGAATCACTTTGGGAAAAAGAACGTTTATTGCCTGAGGAGTAAATTGAGATGTATTTAGAATTTACCAAAATGCATGGTTTGGGCAATGATTTTATGGTCGTTGACCTGATCACGCAGCGAGCTTATTTAGATACTTTAACCATTCAACGTTTAGCTGATCGTCATTTTGGTGTGGGTTTTGATCAACTTCTGATTGTTGAACCACCTGATTTTCCTGATGTTGATTTTAAATATCGAATTTTTAATGCCGATGGTTCTGAAGTCGAGCAGTGTGGTAATGGTGTACGTTGTTTCGCTCGCTTTGTACATGAGCGTCAACTGACGACCAAAACTAAAATTCGTGTACAAACTAAAGCGGGTATTGTTGAGCCTGAATTAGGTGCCAATGGGTGGGTTCGTGTAAATATGGGACCACCAAAATTTCTTCCAGAAGAAATTCCATTTCTTACCCAAGAACATGAAGATATTGAAGGCTTATACGCACTAGAACTTGCAGACAATCAAAGTATCAATATTGATGTTGTGAACATGGGTAATCCTCATGCTGTGACTATCGTACCTGATGTATTAACTGCTGATGTTGAGCGTATTGGCCCACAAGTAGAATCACATACACGTTTCCCTTCACGGGTGAATGCTGGATTTATGCAGATCATTGATGAAAAGCATATTCGTTTGCGTGTGTTTGAACGTGGTGTTGGCGAGACTTTAGCTTGTGGTACAGGAGCTTGTGCAGCAGCGGTCAGTGGTATGCGCCGTGGTTTACTTGCCAATGAAGTTGAAGTTCAGCTTGCAGGTGGTAAATTGCATATCGCTTGGCGTGAAGGTGATGTGGTGTGGATGACAGGTCCAACCACGCATGTCTACGATGCACGATTGGATTTACGTTATTTTCAAGGGTAAATTAGATTGATCTTAGGGTAAAAAGTCTCAAGTTGGGCTTTTTACCCTTTATTTTTACAATAAGAAAATGAGAGAAAAATGCAAAATAAGCTTCGTGGTGCAATTTATGGTTTATTGATTGGTGACGCAGTTGGTGTGCCTTACGAATTTCACCTACCTGACCAACTACCTCATATTATCGATATTGATATGATTCCGCCTAAAAATTTTAGTCGAACTTATCCTAATGTTCCAATTGGCACATGGTCAGACGATGGTGCTCAAGCTTTGTGTTTATTGACATCTTTACTTCATTGTCAAAAGTTAGATGCTGTTGATTTAATGAATCGTATTGCGAATTGGTATCAGTTTGGTTATATGACCCCCGATTATCAAATATTTGATGTAGGTGTGCAGACAGCAACCGCTATTCGAAAATATTTACAAGGTACGCCAGTCATGCAAGTCGCAAATGATGATGAACATGCCAATGGTAACGGTGCTTTGATGAGAGTTTTACCTTTAGCATTGTGGCATCAAGGCTCAGACGAAGCATTAATTTTAGCTGCCTATTTACAATCACATATTACGCATGCGCATTTACGCTCGAAAGTATGTTGTGCCTTGTATTGTTTATGGGCGAGATATATTTTAAAAGGAATGGTGATTAATGCCGCATGGTCACATGCTGTAACTATCCTACGACAATATTGTGAAAAACGACCTGATGACTTGGAACAATTAGAATTTTTTATCCGCCCTGATGATTTAGAACGAGGAATGGGAAGTGGTTATGTTGTAGATTGCTTAAAATCAGCTTATATAGCGCTACAAGAGCCAGATTATCAAGCAGTGATTAAAAAAGCGATTTCTTTTGGGCGGGACACTGACACAACAGCATGTGTGGCTGGTGGATTGGCAGGACTTGCTTTTGGGTATGATAATATTCCCCATGTATGGATAGAGCAGCTGAGAGCTAAAGAAATAGTTGAGCCTTTACTCATACAATTGATAGAAGGCTTATGAAATGAATTTAGTTTTTCTTGCAGGTGCGTCTGGAAATACTCAATTTTGGAATCCTTTGGTTGCCAAACTTCCATAAGCCTACACCAAACAAATAATTCATTATCCAGGCTTTCATGGTGTGGCAACTGATCCAGAGATTAACAATTTTGATGATCTGAGCAATTATGTCGTTGCACAGATTGAGCAACCTTCTATTCTCATCGCTCAATCCATGGGTGGGATTTTTGCAATTGCAGCGACATTACAAAAAACTGATTTGGTTAAAGGTCTCGTATTGATTGCAACTTCAGGTGAAAGATTGGCGTCAGCTTTATCGACAAGAATATTTGGCATCCCCTGATTGGTTTGTAACGACAAAGGTCGATTATGAGGAATTTTTATCTACGATAGAGGTAGAAACACTACTCATCTGGGGCGATCAAGATTCAGTTAGCCCAATCGAAGTTGGGCAGTATTTAAATCAGATATTTAAAAAATCAAAACTTTATATTGTCGAGGGTGGTGATCATGGACTGGCAAAGCAGGATGCAGATGAAGTGGCAATACAAATAAATGCCTATTTAAAAATGATTTAGACCATGATTGAAACTGATATTGAGCGTGCTGTGTTACAGCACGCTTTTTATGTACTATCTTTTACTTGAAGCTAGTTTTAGTGCAAACAAGATAAAAATACTGCCTGTGATGCGATCCATGTATCGAATAAATTTAGGTTGCTTTAAATAAGCGGAAATGGACTGCATCGCAGCAATTAGAAAAATTGACCAGATCAATCCGATTACTACATGTATCATCACAAGACTCATGGTCCAAATTACTGGAGATGCAGACTGTGGAATAAACTGTGGCAAAAAAGAAATATAGAAAATACCGACTTTGGGATTGAGTAAATTTCCCCAAAAACCTTTCATAAACCAATTTTGCGTTGTCACTGCTGAATTATTTAAACTCGCAAGTTGGCTACGAGGTTTTAAAAGGAGATTGAGTCCTAACCATGTTAGGTAAATTGCCCCTATCCATTTCAAAGCATTAAAAGCAAGATCCGAAGTCATCAACAATGCACCTAAGCCACAGGCCACGATCACTCCCCACACAATACAACCTAGATTAATTCCTAAAGCTGCTTGAAATGCTTTCGTTTTACCTTCAAGTGTTGCGGTACGGATGATGAGTGTTGTATCCAGACCAGGAGTAATCGTAAGAACTGAGATTGCAATGAGATAGGGGACAAGCAACATTGACATGGTGATGGCGCTACAAAAAACTTGAAATATATTGTATTACACAGCTATATATACTTCGAGATTTGTTTAAAGATAAATCAGAAGAAAATTTGTTAAAATACAAGTTAGTTGATATTCCAAGATGGAGAGAAATTTGGAAACTCCTATAAAACTTCTTTCCATGTGGTTAAAAGAACGCATCATTCAAAATCAATCGGAACATACGATTGCAGCATATCAACGTGATTTAACCGATTTTTTAAAGTTTTGTGAATATAAAAAGCTACGATTAGAAGATGTCGAAGCATCTGATTTAAGGGAATATTTGGCTGCAAGAGTTGAGCAAGATCAACTGAGTTCGAGTAGTCTGCAACGCCATTTAACATCAATTCGTCAGTTTATGAAGTGGGCTGAGCAAGGTCAGTATCTACAACAAAATCCATCTGAAGACTTTCGGTTAAAGCGCCAGCCGCGTCCTTTGCCAGGGATGATTGATATTGAAACAGTGAATCAGATTCTAGATCAGGCAGCGCCAGAGAAGCCGATCGAACAACAATTATGGCTACGTGATAAAGCGATGCTTGAACTTCTTTATTCCAGTGGATTGCGCTTAGCCGAATTACAGGGGCTAAAGATTAAGGATATTGATTTTAATCGACAATTGTTGCGTATAACGGGTAAAGGCAATAAAACGAGAGTTGTACCATTTGGAAGCAAGGCAAAACAAGGTTTGATTGAATGGCTTAAAGTTTACCGAATTTGGCAAGGAAATTTTACTGCCGAATCAGCAGTTTTCATCTCACAACGAGGAAATACATTACAACCTCGTCAAATTGAAAATCGCGTTAAATTGCAAGCACAAAGAGCAGGTGTTAATGTCGATGTACATCCGCATTTATTACGCCATTGTTTTGCCAGCCATATGCTTTCAGCAAGCGGTGATTTACGCTCAGTTCAGGAGATGTTAGGACACAGTAATTTATCAACGACCCAAATCTATACCCATGTTGATTTTGATCAATTAGCAAAAGTATATGATCAGGCCCATCCGCGAGCACAAAAAAATGAGTGAACGACAAGAAACAGCTTTATCGTTGGATAATGAAGTATTTATTCAGTGTGCGAATTATATTGAGAAGATTTTATTTCAATATCAAACAATAATAGGTGCAGACTATCAAGGTTATTTGAATCATTGTAAGCGTGTGGCTGTTTGCTGTTTAATCCTAGCCCAAGATGATTGCCAACAAACCTGTGATAAAATTGCGATTGCTGCTGCTTTTCATGATATTGGTATTTGGACAGCAAAAACGATTGATTACATTCAACCCTCTGTGCAGCAGATGAGGCAATATCTTGAAATCAATCAATTATCTGATTGGCAAAATGAACTGACTTTAATGATTACGGAGCATCATAAGCTAACAGCTACCGAATGTGATGAATATCCCTTGGTTGAACATTTTAGAAAGGCTGATTATGCCGATTTTTCATTAGGCTTATTGCGTTCAAATATTCCCTTTCAAACTTTTAAATATTTAACGCAACAATATCCGAATTGTGGTTTTCATAAGAATTTAATGTTTCTTGGGTTTAAACGTTTTTTGCATAAGCCATGGAGCCCATTACCAATGTTTAAATGGTAATTGCGGTATTCTCTTTTGAGTAGAATTAGATCATAAACGATACATGATGTTGCAAAGTTGAATGTTTAATAACCGACTGTTTTTTTTTATTTGTAGTTGCAATTTATTGAACAGACATTCTTACTTTATTGCCAAGTTTTTGCAAAATGTAAATTGGATTAAGATTTATCAGAAATGATCGGTTACAGATCTTTTGTACGTGTTTTTATATCCCCATTTTAGGTGGTTGAATTATATAAAATATTAGCTAAATCAAAGCCTAATATAAGTGCTGAAAGTATAACAATATTTATCTGCTGAATAACCCGTCAAAATTAGTGAACTGAGCATTTCATCTTTTTTACAGTCATAGCGAAAATTGTGACTTGACCGAAATGCCAAATACATTGCAAGATAGGGCACCTAAAAAGTTTCGATCGAAGAGTTAGAATGCTCTTCACTACATTTACTTGCTTAGAACAGCCGAGGATTACATGAAGGCTCTTGTCGCTGTAAAACGTGTGGTTGATGCCAACGTTAAAGTTCGTGTTAAGCCGGACAATACTGGGGTTGACCTTACTAACGTTAAGATGTCAATTAACCCATTCTGTGAAATCGCAGTGGAAGAAGCGGTTCGCTTAAAAGAAAAAGGAACGATTTCAGAAATCGTTGTTGTTTCAGTGGGTTCTAAAGATGCGCAAGAACAAATTCGTTCTGCAATGGCTTTAGGCGCTGACCGTGGTATCTTAGTTGAAACTGCTGATGAAATTGGCGCTTTAGAAGTTGCTAAAATTTTAAAAGGCGTTGTTGATGCTGAAAAACCAGAACTTATTCTTCTTGGTAAACAAGCAATTGATGATGACTCTAACCAAGTAGGTCAAATGCTTGGTGCTTTACTTGGTGCTGGTCAAGGTACTTTTGCATCTGAAGTTAAAGTTGACGGCGGTAAAGTACAAGTTACTCGTGAAGTTGATGGCGGTTTACAAACTGTTGAGCTTGGTCTTCCAGCAATCATCACAACTGACTTACGTTTGAATGAGCCACGTTATGCTGCTCTTCCAAACATCATGAAAGCGCGTAAAAAACCGCTTGATACTAAGTCTCCTGCTGACTATGGCGTTGCAACTGGTACTAAACTTAAAACAGTTAAAGTTGAAGCACCTGCTGAACGTAAAGCTGGCGTACAAGTTAAGTCTGTAGACGAACTTGTTGAAAAATTGAAAAATGAAGCGAAAGTGATCTAATACAGAAGGATAAAATCATGAGTATTTTAGTTATCGCTGATCACAACAACCAGTCACTTAACGGTGCAACTTTAAACGTTGTTGCGGCAGCTCAAAAAATCGGTGGTGATATTACTGTATTAGTAGCTGGTTCTGGCGCTCAAGCAGTTGCTGCTGCTGCTGCTAAAGTTGCTGGTGTGAGCAAAGTATTACTTGCTGACAATGCTGCTTATGCGAACCAATTGGCTGAAAACGTTGCTGGCTTAGTTGCTGACATCGCAAAAGGCGGTTACAAATACGTATTAGCTGCATCTACAACAACTGGTAAGAACATTCTTCCACGTGTTGCTGCACTTCTTGACGTAAGCATGATTTCAGACATCATTGCTGTTGAATCTGCAAATACTTTCAAGCGTCCTATCTATGCAGGTAACGCAATCGCAACTGTTCAATCTGACGAAGCAATTATCGTTGGTACAGTTCGTGGTACAGCATTTGATGCTGTAGCTGCTGAAGGCGGTTCTGCTGCAGTTGAAGCTGTTGCTGAAGCGAAAGATGCTGGTATTTCTAAGTTTGTAAGCGAAGAAATCGTGAAACTTGATCGCCCAGAATTAACTGCTGCGCGTATCGTTGTTTCTGGTGGTCGTGGTGTAGGTTCTGGTGAAAACTATCACAAAGTACTTGACCCATTAGCTGATAAGCTTGGTGCTGCTCAAGGTGCTTCACGTGCTGCGGTAGATGCTGGTTTCGTACCAAATGATTTCCAAGTTGGTCAAACTGGTAAAATCGTTGCGCCAGATCTTTACTTGGCAATCGGTATCTCTGGTGCGATTCAGCACTTAGCAGGTATGAAAGATTCTAAAGTTATTGTTGCAATCAACAAAGACGAAGAAGCGCCAATCAACAGCGTTGCTGACTACTGGTTAGTTGGTGATTTGAACACTGTTGTACCAGAATTGGTATCTAAACTTTAATTCTCTGAATTAAGTTTGAAAACCCTTGCGATGCAAGGGTTTTTTTTATGGTTAAGAGATTAGAAAAATTCATTATTTGTTGTAAAAACAGCAACGATTAGACCTAAGCGATCAGAAAGTAAAAGAAATTTGCTTCAATTAAAAAATAATTTTGCAAAATATAGGGAGATGCAAAATGAAAATAAACTCGTTATCTCAATGGGTTTTGGGGGTATTCTGGGCAGTGTTGGCGAGTACAACTGTTTATGCAGCTGATTCGATCGAAGGGTATTGGAAAAGTATTGATGACCGTACGGGTGAACCTTTATCTATCATCGAATTTAAAAAGAAAATTGATGGAACTTATTCTGGAACAATTGTTCATCGTTACCCCAATGTTAGCGGTGTCATCTTAACGCATTGTGTGAAATGTGCTGCACCAAATACGAATAAACCTATTCTAGGAATGGAGATTGTTTCTGGTGTGACCAAAGATCCCAAAAACCCAAACAAATATAATAATGCGACTTTGTTAGAGGTTTTGAGCGGTCGTACTTATCAGGGTAAGGGGGAAGTGACCAATAATGGCCGTTTGCTCAGAGTGCGAGCATTTAAAGGAGTTTCGCTATTTGGGAGGAGCTCTGTATGGGTGCGTACTGCTGCACCTATAGATGTCGAGGTTAAATCACCTTAATTCTTACAGTTCTCAAACGCTCCGAAAGGGGCGTTTTTATGTTAAAAATAGGAACAAATAAATGAGAGTATTACCGATGAATTATACTTTTAAGACCTATTTTCAGATGCTAGCTCTTTATAATCAGTGGGCAAACCAAAAGTTATTTTCTACGCTCATCAGCTTAACAGAGGAGCAATTAAATCAAGACTGTAAAGCTTATTTTAAATCCCTTATGCAAACAGCAAATCATGTGTTGGTAGGAGATATACTTTGGTTTGAACGTATCAAAGGCGTTGTCGCATCAACGTATACTTTGGATGAGATTCTTTATAATCAACTTGCCCAATTAGAGAATGCTCGAATTGAACATGATCAAAGTCTGATTAATTTTATTCATGAACATGATGAAGTTTCATTCCATCAAATGATTACTTATGTCCGTCGAGGTCAAGTTTATACTGAGCCTTTGATTGAAATATTGGCACACCTATTTAACCATCAAACGCATCATCGAGGTCAAATGCACAGCATGATCTTTGAGCTAACAGCAAAGTCCTTGGAGCTAGACTTAATTTTCTTTCAAAGAGAATATGCCTATTTATACCGCTGATTTAAAAAAACTGGATTGAATATTTTATTAAAAATGCCATTATTTTGATTAAAAAATAACCTTTTATTCTATTCACTAAAAAATGGAAAACTAGATTTTTAACTTATTAATTCTAATAAATTTTTTATTGTAAAAAAATGCTATTTTCAGATTAGCAAACTCCCTGTTAATAAGTGCTTTATGCTATAATTTTTCACTATATTTTTTAATTTTAGTTCAAGTTTCTGAGCTAATTTTTTGCAAGATTGAATACATAAAAACAAGTAGAGCCATCTACTTGTAAACAAGGAGTATGCATGAGCGTATCGGAAATTAGACCGATTGCCATTGAGGACGAACTCAAGCATTCATATCTAGATTACGCGATGAGCGTAATTGTATCTCGTGCATTACCAGATGTGAGAGACGGTCTTAAACCTGTTCACCGTCGTGTGTTGTTTGCAATGCATGAATTGGGCAATGATTATAACAAAGCATACAAAAAGTCTGCTCGTGTTGTCGGGGACGTGATCGGTAAATATCACCCTCATGGTGACAGCGCAGTATATGAAACAATCGTTCGTATGGCGCAGAATTTTAGCTTGCGTTACATGTTGGTTGATGGTCAAGGTAACTTCGGTTCTGTCGATGGGGATAGCGCAGCAGCAATGCGTTATACCGAAGTTCGTATGCAAAAGTTGACCCATGAAATCTTAGCAGACTTAGAAAAAGATACTGTTGATTGGGAAGATAACTACGACGGTTCTGAGCGCATTCCTCAAGTGATGCCAACACGTATTCCAAATCTTTTGATTAATGGTACGACGGGTATTGCAGTCGGTATGGCGACCAATATGGCCCCGCATAACATGACAGAAGTCGTGAATGCATGTTTAGCCTACGCCAATAACCCGAATATTTCGATTGAAGGCTTGATGGAACACATTACGGGTCCAGATTTCCCTACAGGCGGTATTATTTACGGTAAATCAGGCATTGTTGATGCCTATCGCACTGGTAAAGGCCGTTTGCATATTCGTGGTAAATATCACTTCGAAGAAGATCAAAAAACGGGTCGTACGACGATTGTCTTTACTGAGATTCCTTACCAAGTTAACAAAGCAAAAACCATTGAGCGTATTGCCGAGTTAGTCAAAGAAAAGAAACTTGAAGGTATTTCTGAACTGCGTGATGAGTCTGATAAAGACGGTATGCGTATCGCGATCGACTTGAAGCGTGGTGAAAATGCAGAAGTCGCAGTGAATAATTTATTCCTGCATACCCAACTTCAAAACTCGTTCAGCATCAACATGGTTTGCTTAGACAATGGTCAGCCTAAGTTGATGAACCTGAAAGATATTATTGCGGCATTTATTCGTCATCGCCAAGAAGTCGTGACTCGTCGTACTATGTTCGAATTGCGTAAAGCACGTGAGCGTGGGCATATCTTAGAGGGTTTAACGGTTGCCTTGGCAAATATTGATGCCATTATTGAAACCATTAAAACTTCTGCAAACCCCGCTGAAGCGCGTGAGCGTTTACAAGCAGGTGAGTGGGCAGGTGGCGGTGTGGTTGCATTGCTTGAAAAAGCAGGTGCGATTTCTGTTCGTCCAGATGAGATTGAAGGTGAAGATCCTGCTCGTCCATTTGGTCTGGCTGGTGATATTTATCGCTTGTCACCTACGCAAGTGGCGGCAATTTTAGAATTACGTTTGCATCGTTTAACGGGTCTCGAACAAGACAAGTTACATGCAGAATATTCTGAGATCTTAGGCCAAATCGCTGAATTAACAGCAATTCTCAATGATTTTAATTTATTGATGAATGTGATCCGTGAAGAGCTTACTTTAATCTTGCAACAATATGGTGATGGGCGTCGTACTGAAATTGTTGAATCAGGCGTTGATTTCTGCCGTGAAGATTTGATCCCAGAAGAACAAGTGGTATTGACTGTTTCTCAAACAGGTTATGCGAAAACTCAACCACTTTCTGACTATCAAGCGCAACGTCGTGGTGGTCGTGGTAAGTCTGCAACTTCGATGAAAGATGATGATATTATTCAACATTTAATTGTGGCATCAAACCATGCAACAGTTCTATGTTTTACCAATGTTGGTAAAGTCTATCGTTTAAGAGTGTTTGAGGTTCCGCAAGCTTCACGTGGTGCAAAAGGTCGTCCAATTATTAATTTGCTTCCATTGGATGCAAATGAAACCGTGACTGCAATCTTACCGTTGACTGAATTCCCTGAAAATCACTATGTATTCATGGCAACGGCATCAGGTACGGTTAAACGTGTTGAATTAGCACAATTTAGCAATGTTCGTTCTAATGGTTTACGTGCGATTGAGTTGAACGAAGAAGATACTTTAATCGGTGTTGCAATTACCGATGGTAATCAGCAGATCATGTTGTTCTCGAACGAAGGGAAGGCAATTCGTTTTGCTGAAACAGATGTTCGTGCGATGGGACGTACTGCAAAAGGCGTGCGTGGTATGCGTGTGAGTTTTGCAAGCAATACCATTGAATCTGAGGATGCTGAAGTCGAAAATGATGATGGCGATGACAATGATGATTCATCAGATTCGAATGTTGTCAGTCGTATTGTTTCGCTCGTGGTTGTACCTGAAACAGGTGAAGTGTTGTGTGCTTGTGCAAACGGTTATGGTAAACGTACACCTGTTGATGATTTCCCGACCAAGAAACGTGGCGGTAAGGGCGTGATTGCCATTAAAACTAGCGAACGTAATGGTGAGCTTGTCGGTGCTGTATCTATTGATGAAAGCAAAGAACTGATGTTGATTTCTGATGGTGGTACATTAGTGCGTACGCGTGCTGCTGAAGTTGCAACCACAGGTCGTAATGCACAAGGTGTTCGTTTAATTCGCTTAAGCGATGCTGAAACCTTAGTCGGTGTTGTTTCGATTGAAGCTGTAGAAGATGACGAAGAGTTAGACGTTACAGAAGAAACGGAAAATACAGAGGTTGAGGCTGTAGCTTCTGAAGAAGCGACAGTAGAACCAAAAGATGATACGCCTGAAGCGTAAATATCCTATTCATAAAAAAGGAAGCTCATCAGCTTCCTTTTTTATTTAGGGATGTTGATTAATGAAAAAAATATCATAATTACGATAATGTAAAACCTTTACATTTGGGTCTTCTGGAGTGTATCCATTAGGATTGCTGAAAAGAAGTAATGGCTGTTTTTGATCCAAAGCTTTTTGTAGCTGCTGTTTATTCCATAGATATTGTTGACGTTCAGGTTCGAATAACAGCCCATCTTTTAGTTCAAGTGAAGAGTTATCTGTTTTGACTTTATCCCAATCATTGACAATATAAGCTGGTTTTTTAAGATCCAGTAAAAAAGGAATGTCATAGAAATAATTGTAATAAAAAACTACCTCAGAATTGCGATTGATGAGTTTGGAAAAATCGACTTGGTCAGCATTATTTTTTGTATCTAAAACAGTTATTGCTACTGAAATAGAAGTACAAAATACGATTAAACTTAAAAAAATTGCCGTTAAATAATCTATTTTTTTCTGTTTAAATAACAGCATTAAGCTGAATGGGGTTATACATAAAATTGTGCCAATCACATAAATTTGTATGGCATGATTCATATAAAAATCATGATTATTTTTGATAATGTGCGGTGTTAAAATAATTCCAAAGCCGAGTATGAAAATAAAAACAGCAGTGCCCCAAATTTGAAGTTTGCTTTTATCAATCTTATCTAATATTGGACTTATGGTAACAGCAAGTAATATTGCTAAAGGGGCTACAACTGGCAAGATATATCCTGCTAGCTTTGAAGGTGGAATTGAGAAAAAAATACTGACAGAAATAAACCACCATAAAAGCAGCGATAGTAAAGAATAAGGTAGAGATTGTTTAAAGAGTTGTTTTGGAAAACTAAAGTGGCTGATTAAAAACCAAGGTAAAAAACTGACAAGAAGAATTAAATAGTAGAAAAACCAAGGCTGTTTATTATTAAACTCATTGGAATTAAATCGGCTAAACTGTTGATCAATAAAAAAGTAATGTAAAAATTGAGGGTGTTTTAACTGAACTAAATAGATCCACGGTACGGTTAATGCAAGAAACAGAAGAATGCCGAAGGGATTAAGTAGAGTGGGAATTTTAGCCCATTGACGCGTGTAGAGTAACCAAGGAAGGAGTACGAGCCCCGGTATTAGTACGCCAATTAGACCTTTACTTAAAAATCCTGCCGCGGCTGCAAAATATCCTAAAAATAGAATAGTTTTTTTACCTGAAAGCGTAAAGTCAACGAAGCTAAGGATACACACCGTCATCCATGACGCAACTAATAGATCATGATTGATATATTGGCTGCTGCCGTAAAATAATAAGCTCGTTGCTAATATAATCATCGTTAACTGAGCAATTTTTTCAGAAACATGTTTCTTCAGAAAAATAAAAAGACTGAATAACATCATACAACCTGCCAAGGTTGGAACGAGTCTTAATACCCAAATATGCACACCAAATATTTCCATTAAGCTTGTAGAAAGCCAATGTAATAAGGGGGGCTTATGCATAAATGGTAAGCCATTAATACGTGGAATTAACCAATCCCCCGATTCGAGCATATAGCGACTAATATCACCATATCGTCCTTCATCTGGTATAGATAGGGGACGAATGCATGAGCTAATGAATAGCCAAAGAGGTAAAAAAATAAGTAAAAACTTAGATGATCGCAGCCATTGTTGCATGTATTTCATCCCTATTATTGAAATGCAAAATAACGATTGAGTAAAAAAGTAAAAATTGAAGTGATGCAAATACTTGCAATCACGAGTAAGGAAACCTGAAAGTGAAGATAGTGGTGGCTTATGAGCAAAATAGATTCATTAAAAAGAAAACCCAGAATAGCTACTACAATGAATTTCTTTAATGTTTGCTTGTGCTGAAGATAAGTTACTCTGAAAGTAAAAATACGATGGCCAAAGTAGCTAATCCAGAAAGCGGTTAAAAAGGCAAAAAAGTTGGCGTATTTTAATGAGATTTGATATTGGGGTTGGATGAGCAGTGTGACTACAACATAATGTATAAGTGCTGCGATTAAACCAACCATACCAAAACGAAAGAATTGTAGGATATGCGCTTGCATTAGAAGGAAGCTACATTATTTTGTTTTTCTTGTAATACAGGCTTTGGTTGAATATGTGAATATTCTGCTGAAACAATATATTTAGGTCGATTTTTTACTTCTGCATAAATTCGACCAATATATTCACCTAAAATGCCAATGCAAAGGAGTTGAATTCCACCTAAAAGTGTCATACCAGCAGCAAGTGTGGCCCAACCTGGTACTCGAATGCCTTCAATTAACGTTTCGATAATAATCCATACCCCATAACTCATCGCAAATATTGCAAGTAATGCGCCGAGGTAGATACATAGCCGCAATGGAAGATCAGAAAATCCAGTTAACCCAGACATTGCTAGTTGAAATAAGGCTTTAAAATTAAAACTAGATTGACCGTGTTGACGTTGTTGTTCTGTGAAATGAATTCCAATACTTTTAAAACCCACCCATGCGTATAGGCCTTTCATATAGCGGTTTTTTTCAGAAAGCTTTTTAACCGCATCGACTACTTTTGCATCAAGAAGTCGAAAATCTCCCGCATTTTCAGGAATATCGACAGAAGAACTTAAGTTCAGTATATGGTAATAGCAACGGGTGAAGATTTTTTTAAGCCATGATTCCGTACTTCGATCTCGAATTCCATAGACCATGTCATAGCCATTTTTCCAAAGTTGAATCATGCTTGGAATCGCATCTAGTGGATGTTGAAAATCAGCATCGATTAGGAGGGCTGCATCTCCAGTAACATAATCTAATCCAGCACTTAGAGCTGCTTCTTTACCAAAATTGCGAGAAAGTTTTAGTATGCGTAGCGGATAGTCATTCAGCATTTGTTCTAAAACAGCAACAGTTTGATCCTGACTACCATCATCAATTACGATGATTTCATAGCGTAAGTTTTGTTGTTGCAATTGTTGTGCTAAAGCAGGAATAAATTTTTTTAGATTTTCTGCTTCGTTATACGCAGGGACGACACAAGATAAAAATGGATTGTTTATCATTTTAATGCATCCATTGGGCCGAGTGAAATTTGATAAAGTCGACAGTCATCACGAAATTGTGATGAATTCAGATATTGAAATTCTCTTACACGCGCTGCTGCAATAGGGTCTTTGTGGTCAATAGCATCCATAGCTGGGTGACACATAATTAATAAATGATCTTTTGCTCGCATTAACCATTGTTGGTTTAATCGAGCGTAGTCAAAATCTTTAAAATCATAAATGCCTGCGAAATTTTTGTTTTGATAGATATTTTTCTGCTTACATATCGCTGCCAAAGTTGGCGCACCGAGCATTGAAAGTAAACGGGTTTTGGCTGAATAATGAGGAATGAATACAGGGTACTCTAAGTTTCTAATCCAACCTTGAAAATGATGTTGCTTGAGAAAATCGATTAATACCTCTCGAATAATAGGAAACTGATGTATGTGTTGATGACCATCAATAAAATCAGGTTGTCTCTTCATTTCTGAAATAAATAGATTCCATTGCTGTTCAATGCTTTGCTGAATGATTTTCGGATCTAAACGATGAAACCATGCTTTTAGTATCAACTTAGGTAGACTGAAGATAGGTATTTGTCGATCGAATAAATGAGTAAAATTTAGATGTAGACCAACATCAATATGATTCGATAATGGTTTAAGTTGTTGGGCTGAGATTGGCCAGTAGGGTGACTGAGTCATACATGAGGTTGCATGTAAAACTCCTTTTTGCACGAGCAATAGAATCGCTTCTGAAATTTCAGGGTTCATTGCAAAATCGTCAGCGCAATAGCACACTTTAGCCATATCCATGCCTTCATTTAGGTCAATTAAAAGATAAGATAGAGATTTACTCTTACCTTTTAATTAATTTCGATTAAAGCAATATGCCTAGATATCCTTAATAACAACTTAAACCATGAAACGCTATTTCTTAACCAATCTGAAGTAAGAAATAGCTAATAAAATTGCGCCTAATGTTGTTAAGAAAATTAGTTTGGGTACGACAATAGCAATAGGTACACCCATTTGATTTAATTGCACAAACATTTGCACGCCGTGTGTAGAAGGAAGTAACCATGCCAACCATTGCATCCATTCAGGCATAGCGGAATGTGCCCAAGCTGTACCCGTTAACAGAAATAGAGGCACAGAGGTTACAACAATCAAATGTCCAACACGTTCGGGCATATCGACTATAGAACCAACTAGCATCGCTAAACCAATAATACAACTCACATAAATCGGAACAGAGAATAGCATTCCCCAGAAATTACCCCCATGCGGATATTCATATAACCAAAATGTAAAGCCAAATAAATAGAGACAACCTAAACATCCGATGGTCAATATTGCGGCAAAAATCGCAAAAAATTCTGATCGGTTGGCAACCCAACCTTTTTCTCTATAGCTCGCAATCAACATTGCGAGCCCGAGTAATATGGTTTGATGAATAATAAGACTAGATACAGCAGGAAAAATATAGCTGCCATAGCCAGATAATGTATTAAATAGAGGAATCTGATGAATCGATATTTCAGGATGAAATGAAGAAGCTTTGCCAAATTTTTCTAAATATTCTTGCAGGGTATATTCAATTGAACCTGCAAGCCCTATTCCAACCTCTTTCGTTCGAATGAAATAGGCTGTACTTAGGTAAAGACCGATTCCACCCATTTCGCCGCGTTTCAAACTATTGGTAAGATTTTCGGGTAACAATAGAATGCCTTCAGCTTTCTGATTTTTTACGAGTTTCTCAGCCTCTAAGAAATTATCGGTAACTGTTGTGATTCGAATATGTGGACTATTAGCAGCTTGACTAATAATTTTTGAAGTTAAAATACTTTGTTCTTGGTCAACAATCACAATTGGGATATCTGCTGCCGATTGAGCTTTATAAGCAGTAGGGTAGAAAAAACTATACATGATTACAGCTGCAATCAATGTGGTAAATACAGAACTATTTGCAACAATATTTTTAAACGTTTGGATGTAATAGAAGCAAAATGATTTCATTGATTTTGCTCCTGAATATTTTTCTTCAATAAACGAATACTTAAACCTAGATAAAGAGCAGAGAAAATAACTAAAATGCCAAAAGGAATGAGAGATACGGAAATATCGCTACCAATCACCCATTGCTCTGTTTGTAGTTTCGCATAAGGCGTATACGGAATAATCATTGACCAAAATTGAGTAAATGCTGGTGCATTATTCAGGGGGAGGGTAATTCCCGAAAAACTAGGTGATGATCCACCGTAAAGTGCAATAAAACCAAAGGTTTTAGGTAGATCTTTGGTGGCTAATACAACCGTACTGCTGATGACAGCATAAGAAAAATAAAGTAAAAATTGTGCAAGCAAAATTAGGCTGAGCGAACCTGCAATAAAATAGCCACGAATATGAGCTAGCCAAAACATCCAGCACCATGTCCATGCACAAAAAATAAAGACATAGGTCAGGATTTTACCTAATAGGCTAGAAATAATGTGTTTTGAGTCAACCCATTCATTCAGGGTTTTCCTTTTAAACTCCTGTCCTATCGCAAAAGCCACACAACAGCAAAGCAGTAAATGTAAAACTGCGGGTACCATGAACGGCTCAAGGAATAGTTCATAACTCATATTGGGGTTATACAGCGTAGAAATCTTAATATGTGGTGTGGGAACATCTAAATAAGGAAGGACATTGGCAAAATAACGATTTCCCATATAATCCGCCATACCATTTAAGGTACTGATCAGCATTGCAGAGGAAATGGTATTCCCAATACTAAAAAAAGATTGATTGTAGGCAATACTAATTTGTGCATCTTGTGCTTGTACTAATCTTTGTTCTGCACCATCGGGGATTAAAACGAATCCCCATGCTTCAGTTTTATTAATAAGCTGTTCGGCTTCATCTTGGCTAGTGGTGATGGTTTTTACTTGTAAAGTATGATTGATACTCAGTGCATGAATGACTTTACGGCTCATTTCACTTTGATCTTGATCAATCACAACGATAGGTAAATGCTCAGCTTTACCCGATGCAAACATATTGCCAAAAAGAAGAATCACCAACAAAGGGGCAATGATCGCCATAAAAAAATCAGCTTTATGGCGTTTTAAATAGCGCAACTCCCGAAGCATTACTGCAAACATCGGTTATTTTGCCTCTGCAATGTTAAATAAAACACTCATACCGACTTTTAGGTCTGGAATGGTTTGTTCTGGTACTAAATGAAATTTGAAACTACGAATATCATAACCGCCAGTTTGTCTTGTTGTCTTAATCGTTGCAAAATCACCTTCGGCATCAATTTTTTTCACTTTAAAATTTGCTTTACGGTTGAGTGCAGGAATAAAACCTTCCAGAGTTTTAGTTTTATAAATTGAGCTATACATGTCTTCACGGATATTCAAACTTACCCACAAATCATGGTCTTCAAGAATGCTTACTACAGGGATGCCTGTCGCGACTAACTCAGTTGGTTTACCGTAAGTTTTAGAAACAGTACCATCAGTCGGTGAATACAGTTTGGTTTCTTCGGTTAATGCATTGGCTTCTTTTACCGCTGCTTGAGCCATAGCAACTTGCGCATCAGCAGTTGATTTTTGTTGCTCCGTACTGCCTCGTTTAGCGCGTGCGTATTGTTGATAAGCGGCTTCTGCAGTTTCACGTGCCGAAGTTTGGGCGGCTAACATTTCATCACGGCGTTGACGAGAAATGACACCTTGTTGAAATAGATTTTCACCACGTTTATAAGTGGTTGCTGCCAAATCAGCTTGGGTTTTCATTGCTTGCCAGTTGGCGTATAAGGTTTCGATATTCTCTTGTTGAGCACCACGATATACAGTTGAATGAAATGCTGTAGCACTTTGTAAAGCTGCTTGTGCTTGCTCTTTCTTTGCTTCTAACTCGGGACTAACAAAACGAACCAAAGCCTGTCCTTTTTTAACGGGTTGCCCATCAGTGATGTAAAATTCTTCAATACGGCTTGGAACTTTAGTGCTGATATGTACTGTTTCTGCTTCAACGCGACCTTGTAATTCAATGGTCTGAGGTTGATAAGCCTTCCATAGACCATATGCAATTAAACCGAATAATAAAATAAGGATAATTAACCCAATAAGTTTGAATTTTCCATTTTTAGAAGATTTATTCGGTGGAATTTTTTTATTCAAAGGTGCTGTTTTAGCTTCTACTTTTTCTGTATGTTCAATTAGAGAAACTGGTTCAGATGCTGTTTCTTTTGTTTGAGCATCTGTTGTTTGGTTGACTTGATCTGTACCACGTTCTGAATTGGATGATGATGGATTCTGGCTCATAAATTTCTCCAATTAGCGGATATAGTCAGTACGTGGTTGATTGACGTAAAGCTTAAATTCATCAATAGAACCATAGCTTTGTAATAAGGTAGCCAAAGATAAAATATATTTATACGAGTTGAGTGCCATTTCAGTTTTTAAAGCACTTAAAGCATTTTGTGCGTCAATCACTTGTGTTGCAGTACCCATACCTTCTTTAAATGAAAGTTGTTGGATTCTTAAGTTTTCTTGAGCTGCTTTGGTATTCTGGGTAAGTAATTGATGGCTATTTTGCGAAGAATTTAATTCACTATAAGATTTGTATAAAACATTTTCGACTTCTTGTTTTGTCCGTTCAGTCATAAGCTCTGCTGCGTATTTTTTGAGCTCTGCGGCACGGATATTTTTATTATTGTCTATACCTGAGAATAAATTGTATTTTGCCATCACACCAACAATCCAATTTTCTTTGCTATCTAAGCCGTATTCTCCAAAAGCAAAAACGCTTGGTTTTTTAGAGGCCTGTTGAACTTTCACATTTTCATTGGCTAATTCAGTATCTATTTGTAGTTTTCTAATCAAACTTGAGTTCTGATCATAATTTGCAAGCAATTTATCCAAAGAATGATTCTGAGTTAAATTCACAAAAAGAGGGGTGCTTAGACTGACACTTTCTTTGGTTTGTAATAGATTCTGTAAACTAAATTCGCTCGCTTTTAAATTAGACTGTGTATTTTGGTAGGTACGTTCAGCATTATTGCGTGCAACTTCAAATTGCATACGCTGTCCCTTGTTAATAAAACCTTGTTTTTCAAGTTTTAGAGCATTGTTGTAATGTTCTTGCATGGCATTCAAATTAAACAGTGCTGACTTGGCTAATTGTTGTTGTAATTGCACATTGAAATAAGCCTGAATCATTTCGAAACGTTGTGTATCTTGCTGTTGTTTTTCACTAATATTTGAGCGTTTTGCTTGAATGGTGGCGATTTGTTTAGCGCTATTAATTTTTCCACCAGTATATAGTGGCATAACCATTGAAACTGAAGTACGAACATCATGATCTTCAACAGTGACATCTAGGTTATTTGGAACTTTATTTAAACCATCGCTAACAACTTGATCAAAACCTTGGCTGACCTGATCGATGACTTCTGGAGGTAATACATTTTGCCATTGAGATAATTTTTCATCAAAACCATTTGTTAATGAGTTTTCTAAACGACGTTTACTTGATTCAAGAGGCACGCTCGTTTCACTATGAAATGCATAGGCTCGAGCATTTAAATCAATTCTTGGTAAGCCTAAATTTTTAACAGCTTCCATTTCTAATTGCGATGCTTGCTGTAAGGCTTGTTGCGCTTGAGAACTATAAGCATTTTGCACGACATATTGTTCAGCTTGGCTATAACTGAAGGTCTGAGCAAATGATGGTAATGAAAATAGGGCACAACTAATCAGGCTCATACATAGGCTGAGCTGTTTGGGAAACCGTTTGACCTGAAGGCTCGGTCGATCATGTCGTTTCAACATAAGAGTATGTCGCAATTTAATAATATCCTCAGATAGTCTAAATTCTTTTTATAAAATTGAAATATTATGTTTTTAATTAAATAGTTATATCACTTCAATTGGTGTATTGAATTTGTAAAAAATAGAGTTTTTAATCTATAAAGAATAATGGGATTTAAACTGTGATCAGTGAATAAAATGCATCAAAATAATCAAAAGCAGATTAAAAAATTTATATGTTTTTTGCACTAAAATTTAAATATTTACTCGATAAGCTGCTGCAACCTTCGCTAATCTATGATTAAATCCCCATTTCAATTTGTTTCACTTTGACAAGGGAAAACTCATGCGTGCTTATAATTTCTGCGCTGGTCCTGCTGCATTACCTACTGCCGTTTTAGAGAAAGCTCAACAAGAAATGTTGGATTGGCAAGGTAAAGGTTTGTCGATCATGGAAATGAGTCATCGTAGTAGTGACTATGTTGCTGTCGCTGAAAAAGCTGAAGCGGATTTGCGTAAGCTCATGAACATTCCTGAGAACTATAAAGTATTGTTCTTACAAGGTGGAGCATCGCTTCAATTTTCAGCAATTCCTTTAAACTTGCTCGGCAAGAATGCGAAAGCTGATTATATTCATACTGGTATTTGGTCTGAAAAAGCGTTGAAAGAAGCAAAACGTTATGGGGACATCAATGTCATTGAAGCGGGTACGCTCATTGATGGAAAACACGCCATTACTGAGCAAAGCACTTGGAATCTTTCAAACGATGCGGCTTATGTGCACTATGCGGATAATGAAACGATTGGTGGTCTACAATTTGCAGGTGTACCAGACGTTAATGCACCGTTGGTATGTGACTTTTCTTCAAGCATTTTGTCTGCGCCATTAGATGTAAGTAAATTCGGTTTAATTTATGCTGGGGCACAAAAGAATATTGGTCCAGCAGGTTTAACGATCGTTATTGTGCGTGATGATTTATTAGATCAAGCAAAACCTGAAATTCCAAGCATTTTGAAATATTCTGATCAGGCAAAAAATGATTCAATGGTAAATACGCCTGCAACTTATGCTTGGTATTTGTCTGGTTTAGTATTTGAATGGTTACTTGAACAAGGCGGTGTAGACGCAATGTATAAAGTAAACCAAGAAAAAGCAAAATTGCTTTATGGATATATTGATTCTAGTGATTTTTATAATAATCCAATCGCAATTCCAAATCGTTCAATCATGAATGTACCATTTACACTTGCAGATGAAGCACTTGAAAAAACTTTCTTGAAAGAAGCTGAGCAAAGCCATTTGCTTAACTTAGCAGGTCATCGCTCTGTGGGTGGTATGCGTGCAAGTATTTACAATGCTGTGCCTTTAGAAGGTGTACAAGCATTGGTTAATTTCATGGACGAATTTGCAAAACGTCACGGTTAAGCAATTTATCATCCATAAAATAAAAGCCCTCATTAACGAGGGCTTTTTTATTAATACAATTTAAATCTAAAAATTAAAATAAGCCAATTTGATGAAAAATGAGTGCTGCTAAAAACATACCAAGTAAAAAAAAGCAAAAAGCACCAATATCAAGTTTAAGACCTTGATCACTCGAATGAATCAAACTGGTGGTTGTCTGTTCTGGTATAATTTTCATTAGAACGCCTAGAAATGCTATTTATGTGATTTTTTGTCACTTTATACCAGTTTTAGCATAAATATTCGCCTGAATCCATAGGTTACCGCGAATATATTCGCCAATGTTAAAGTTTTTATACAAATCATTTTTTGTTGCAATTCGAATTAAAATTGCAGGTAAATCATCTTCTAAAACTAAAGTCACATCATACAGCGTATATTCATCTTGCATAAATTGCATGGTTGTTTTGCCAACGATATTACCTTGGAACCAAGCTTCATCTTCTTGACCTAATGTTTCACCATACAAATATGCCACCATTTTAGAAAAATCAACGGTTACAGGTTCGTGATCTTCGGGCGTTTTTGGTTGCCAGTCGTTAATCAGCTCTTGTAAGTTTTCTGGTGCAACACCATTATGTTCAGCCAAAATAGCATTTAAAGCACGATGATGTTTAATCGATGCAGGGTCATCAACAATGATTTTCTCATTTTCAGCAACTGGTTCTACTTCATATGCCCAAGCATTAAATTGAACTTGATAAGTTTGATTTTGATCATATTGGCAGTTATTAACACTAAATAAATTATCAAATGCATAAATAACCGTATTTTTATTTAAACTCAGACGTAATACTGCTTGAGTTGCAGAATCACAAGTAATAATACGTTCAATTTGGGCATCATATTTATATGGGCTTTCAAAACTTGGGAATGCTGTTTTTAATGCGCGTGGTTTTTGATTTTCAACCGCAATAATTTGATTGATTGAAATAGACTGACCCTTTGGCCCTTGAATCAACCAAAATGATTGATCCATGTCTTGTTCATCTTCACATAAGCCCATAGGCATCACTGGAGCATCAAGTGCCAATCCTAACCATTTGGGAACATCTGTTTCAGGTGTATCAGTCAATAGGTTCCAATGCTCAACATGATTACCGAAATTTTGATCTTGAATTTTAATAGTTTCAGGACTGTTTTGATTTTTCATAAAGCGTGATGCTAAAAAGATTGAACTTATTCTATTAAATCGAGGGTAACATCCATTTTTCAAGTCTGGATATGTAATTCATTAAAAATTAATTCAAATTTCTGTTTTTGATCTCAAATCTAACCAATGAAATGGATAACAGCAATTAGTCGAATGATGCTAACTCTACTTTTACCGTAATCTGCTACACTATATTTTTATTTTTATGAGCTTGTGCCAACGTGCTGCCATTTAAATTATGGGTAGATGCTGATGCTTTACCTAAAATTTTACGTGAAGTGATTTTACGTGCGTCTGATCGTTATCAGTTAGAAGTTACCTTTGTCGCCAATCAGAATGTTGGGATTACGCCATCTCTACGGATTAATTCGATTCAGGTGATGAGTGGGGCAGATCAAGCAGACAAAGAAATCATTGAGCGTATGCATGAAAATGATATTGTCATTACACAAGATATTCCGCTTGCAGCACAAGTAATTGAAAAAGGCGGCATTGCAATTCATCCTCGGGGTGAAATTTATACGGTTGCAAATGTTAAAGCACGTTTGCATTTACGTGATTTTATGGATACTTTACGTGGAGCTGGTGTCCAAACAGGTGGACCACCACCTATTTCTGAACGTGATAAACGTGAATTCTCAAGCTCTTTAGATCAAACTATTTTCAAACAAAAACGCAAAACCGCTTCTTGAGCTAAATATGCCTTCACGAATCAACTTAGTACTGACGTATGGATTATTAGTATTCATTTGGGCAACCACGCCATTGGCAATTGTTTGGAGTGTTACTGATTTACATCCTATGTGGGCTTTGGTATTGCGCTTTTTTATTGCCTTACCTTTGGCGGTTAGCGTGCTATTGCTATTAAAGGTTAAATTCCCGATTCATAAAGTCGCGTTATCAAGTTATGTAGCTGGTTCATTAAGCTTGATTGGTTCGCAAATTTTTACTTATGCAGCAACACCTTATTTAAGTTCTGGGTTGATTGCATTGATGTTTGGCTTAGCTCCGATCATGGCTGGGCTGATTGGAAGATTTGGTTTTCAACAAAAGTTAGCGAGTTTGCAGTGGTTGGGGATGGGAACCTCAATTATTGGATTAGCGATGATTTGTCTGAGTGGTAGTCAAAAACATGTGCAACCGATAGGTATTGTTTTAATGCTGATGAGTGTTTTTGCATATTCGCTTTCTATTTTTCTGGTGAAAAAAATCAATGCGGATGTGCAACCGATGGCTCAAGCAACCGGTTCAATTCTGGTTTCAACAATCTTAGCCATATTATTACTACCTTGGATTTGGCAACATGCACCAACGCACTTTCCTTCGACGAAATCATTGTTAGCATTGACTTATACCGTTGTAATGGCTTCATTAATTGCGATGTTTTGTTATTTTAAGTTGGTACAAAATTTGAAAGCGACCACCTTGTCACTGACGACGGTGATGACCCCAATGTTGGCAATACTCATAGGTGCTTACCTCAATCATGAACAGTTGTCTGCACAGGTTTTTGTTGGGGCAAGCATCATTCTATTAGGTTTGTGTCTTTACTTTTATAAAGATTTTAATACCTATCGCCGTTTGAAAATATGAAAACGACGTTTTCATATTTAATTTGGGTTGCTCTCAGTTTGTTGTGAATCTTGAATACTTTCCGCTAATTTGGCACGATCTTGTGGATTAAGGGTAATGAAATAAGCACCAATACGGAATTTACCTTGTTCATCTGCTGAGCTGTAAGCAACTTGAGCAGTTGCTGCGATATGAAAGTAGTTTTCAGGATGACTCAACGTAATATGAATATAGGTTCCTTCATTAATATCTTGTGAGCTGAAGAAGCTCAAGCCATTCTCGGAAAAGTTAACTTGTTCAGGTACTGGTAGTAGGGATTGCACGATATTGTCGTAAAAAGAACCAGTAATCAGATTCAATTTTTGATTGAAAAGGGATAATATGCGAGCAATTTGTTGATCTTTTTCATTTAATTGTTCTAATTCGTAGCGAAATGCATGATCAAATTGATCTAATTCAGCAAGTAGTAGAAAATAGCGTGGCAATACAAAGTGAGAATCATAAGGATCATTCAGCGCAACGTCGTCAGGAATGACTTGATAGTTGATTCTTAACACAGCATCAATACGAGACATCACTCGACGTTCAGAGTTGTCCTCAACAAGCTGATGTTGTGAATTTTCCATAATAAATCACCTCGGACTAGATGGTATGTTTAAGCCAATTTCGCTGTATATAGGGTTGAGATACACTCGTGCTCGGCGAAGTAATCATTTTATTTCTTTTATTGCCTTGGTTTCCATGATTGGTTTAACCCTTGGCGTTGCTGTCCTTATTACAGTACTGTCTGTTATGAACGGGTTTGATCGTGAATTAAAAAATCGTGTTCTGGGGATGGTTCCACAAGCAACAGTTTCTTCTACTCAAATTTTAACAGATTGGCCTGAGCTTGTAAAAAGAGTTGAGCATCATCCGCATGTTACTGGCGTTGCACCTTTTACCCAATTACAAGGGATGTTGACAGCGCAGGGGCAGGTAGCTGGGATTATGGTGACAGGAATTGAACCTGAATATGAGAAGAAGGTTTCAATTATCCAAAACCATATGGTCTCGGGTGATTTAAATGCTTTGAAGAAAGGCGAGTTTGGTATTGTTCTAGGCAAGGACATGACCGATGCACTTGGTCTTGGTTTAAATGACAATGTCACCTTAGTTCTGCCTGAAGCAACACCATCACCAGCAGGTGTTGTGCCACGCTTTAAACGTTTTAAAGTCGTTGGGATTTTTAGTGTAGGTGCAGAAGTTGATTCGATGGTGGGTTATATCGCCTTAAATGATGCATCAACATTATTGCGTTTACCTGATGGCGCACAAGGTGTACGGTTAAAGTTAGATGATATTTTCGCCGCACCATCTGTTGCAGATGATATCGTGAAACAGTTACCAAGTAATTTCTATGCATCGAATTGGACGTATACGCACGGTAATCTTTTCAATGCGATTCAGATGGAAAAAACCTTAGTGGGTTTACTTCTTGTTCTGATTATTGTGGTTGCTGCATTTAATATCGTTTCATCTTTAGTAATGGTCGTAACAGATAAAAAATCTGATATTGCGATTCTGCGAACTCTAGGTGCTTCACCGTCCATGATCACTAAAATTTTTATGGTACAAGGCACAGTGATTGGTGTCATTGGAACGATTGCAGGAACAGTGTTAGGTGTAACTTTAGCATTGACCATAAGTGATATTATTTCTTGGTTCAATACTGCTCTAGGTTTGAACTTGTTTGATGCCTATTTTGTTCACTATCTGCCTTCATATCTAAGATGGCAAGATGTTACGGTAATTGTCACTGTTTCATTATTGATGAGTTTTTTGGCGACAATTTATCCTGCATTACGTGCAGCCAAAGTTCAACCTGCTGAGGCATTACGTTATGAGTAAGATCGTCTTAGAAGCCAAAGATATTTATAAACATTTTGATGATGGTAAAAGCAAAGTTGAAGTGATTAAAGGTTTATCACTTCAAGTAAAAGCAGGCGAGTTTGTTTCCATTGTCGGTTCTAGTGGTTCAGGTAAAAGTACGTTATTACATGCGCTTGGTGGCCTAGAGCAACCTTCGCAAGGTCAAGTTTTTTTACAAGGGCAGCGTTTTGATAATTTAGGCGAAGCAGAGCGTGGTTATAAGCGTAATCAATATCTAGGTTTCGTTTATCAATTTCACCATTTGTTGCCTGAGTTTTCTGCTTTAGAAAATGTAGCCATGCCTTTAATGTTACGTAGTGAAAGTAATTATAAGGATGTTAAAAGACAAGCAGAATATCTACTTGATCGTGTCGGTTTATCACATCGTTTAGATCATAAACCAGGTGAATTATCGGGCGGTGAGCGTCAACGTGTGGCTTTGGCGCGTGCATTAGTGACGAAACCTGCAGTTGTATTAGCAGATGAACCAACTGGTAATTTAGATCGGAAAACAGCATTGAGTATTTTTGAATTGCTGACTGATCTCAAAAAAGAGCTGAATATGGCGATGTTAATTGTGACTCATGATGAGCAATTGGCTCAATCAGCAGATTCGATTTTGCATATGCAAGATGGTTTATGGATTGATCCAAAATAATTTATTTTGTTTAATGTCTTGTTAAAGCCCTGAAAACGGGCTTTAATTTTGCGCTCAGAAAAAACAAAAACTTAATTAAAAAATTACATGTTAAAAATTATTTTATTGGGCTGGATTGCTGGTATTGCAGTCATGGGATTTCATCTTGATTTTATCGAGCTGACATGGTGGATTTGGTTAGCTATTGCAATTCTGATCTTTAGCTTTGGCATATACAAGAAAGAATTCTATTTTTATCGACCTTTTTATAAAGCATTTATTTTAATCAGTGCAAGCTGGGGATTGTTTACAACAGGATATCATTTTGCAGATTCCGCATTAGAACAAAGACTGCAATTAAAAGAGTTTCAATCACAATCCTATGAAGCAATTGTTTATATTAAAAGCATAGATGAATTGAGTGATGATGGTCATAAACAAATTGCTGAAGTACTTAATCGACATAAGCAACCTGTTAACTGGTTACTTTATTTAAAACAAGACAAATATCAGTTAAATCAGAAGCAAAGCTTAGAGTTGGGGCATTATTATCGAGTTCATGGTCAAATTAAACCAGCGCATAGTTATGCTGTTGTGGGTGCATTTGATCAGGAAAAATGGTTTTTGCAGCAAAATATAATGTCTGCATTTTCAGTGCAGTCTATTCAACCTTTAAGCTTTGATGAAATTTATCGTTTGGGTTATCAAGGGCATTTAAAGCAACAGCAAAGCATTTCTGCTAAATTTTTGTTAAGCGTTGAGATGAAACGCTTAGAATTTCGGCAGATGTTACAAGCATCTAACCTTCAGCACAAAGGTTTACTTTTAGCCTTGCTAACAGGTGATGAAAGCCTGTTATCCAATACATTGAAACAACAATTTCAACAGCTTGGAATTTCGCATTTGTTAGCGATTTCTGGTCCACATGTGTTGATCTTTGCATTCATGTTGTCTTGGTTGATACAACGGCTCATACAGCGTTACTACCCACATCTATACTTATGGCAGCCTAGACAAATTTTATTATTATTGCCATTTTTACTCAGTGTTCTGGTGTATGTGGCGTTTGTTGGTTTTGAGATTCCAGCAATCAGAACTTTATTGACTGCTTTGCTTGCAAGTATTTTTCTCTTCTTTCGTCAATCGATTCGCCCATTTAGCTTATTGATCTATAGTGCCAGTATATTATTGCTTTTTGATCCTTTTAGTATTCTATCCGCTGGTTTTTGGCTGTCATATGGTGCGTGTTTTATTCTACTTAGAGTTTATCAAACCATTGCGCAATTACCGCAAGATCAGCCTATTACGTGGACTCAAAAAATATTTTTAGCTGCTAAAGCTTTGGTTGAATCGCAATCTAAGATTTTTATCGCCTTATTACCATTAGTCTTGATTTTCTTTCAGCAAGTTTCTTGGATTGCACCTGTAAGTAACTTAATTGCAATTCCTTTACTTGGCGGTGTCGTTGTGCCATTAGATATTCTGGCTGCATGTATTTGGCTCATCATTCCTGCACTAGGGCAGTTTTTATTTCAAATTAATGATTTTGTATTATCTATATTGATGTCAATTTTAGACATCTTGCAAAATATTTCACCGCATTTATATGGGGTAAGTTATACACCCTTAATGATGGTATCTTTAATCCTTGGTATGCTTATTTTATTTATGCCGAGGGGGACTATTCCTAAAGCTTGGGCATTGATTTGTTTTTTACCTATATGTATAGGTGTAAAAACTCAACCTACGGTTTTAAATATTTTAGATGTTGGACAAGGGCAAGCCGTATTTTTACAACATCCCGAACAGATCTTCATGATTGATACAGGGGGCTCTTACAATGAAAATAAATTTAGTTTAGGAGAGCGGGTTGTTATTCCATTTATACGGCAACAAGGTGTACGCCACATCGACCATGTAATCTTATCTCATCTTGATCAAGACCATAGTGGTGCTTTTCCTATTATTCAAAAAAACTTTGAAATATCTCAAGTACAGTCAAATGAATATGACCAAAAAATGCAGTTCAAAAATAATTTCTCATTTTGTCACCAAGGTCAGCATTGGTCATATGAAAATCTAAAAGTTGAAATTCTATCCCCTAAATCAGATGAGCTTATTCATGCAAAGGATCAGCAAAATGAGTATTCCTGTGTGGTGTATTTACAGTTTTTAAATGCCCAGCCTTATCAAAACTTCTTAATCATGGGAGATGCAGGTTGGGAGGCTGAATATAAATTAATGCAACAATATCCCGATTTAAAAGTAGATGTTTTGATCTTGGGACATCACGGGAGTAAACATAGTTCTGCTTATGATTTTTTAGCGACTTTAAAACCTAAGCTTGCGATTGCCTCGGCAGGGTTTGATAATCGTTATGGACATCCCAGTCAAGAGTTGAAAAATCGTCTACAGGCGCTACATATTCCATTGTTAACTACGGTTGAAGCAGGAACAATTCGTTTTGTTTTTGAAAATGGTCAGGTTGAGCTCAGACAGCAAAGACAACAAATTAAATGGTTGGAAAGAAAATAGCTTAAATATTGTAATATTTTCATATCACAATATTTATAGGATTAAAGCTGAGTTTTTTCTTGCTGACGAACTTCAGCAACTTTTGCTAAAGCTTCGTTGACATCAATATCATAAATTTTGTGTAAGCTAGGGTTCGCACTGAATCGTTTATAACTCCAGTGATAATGCGCTGGAAGACGTTGGATTAAATTCTCCAAAGTTTGATGAATAATAAGCGTACCATCTTCGGCATTACCTTCATAAATTTGAGGATTGATACGCTCGATATGCATGTCGAATCCACCTTGGTCATTCCTCAAAGCATAAAGGAATAAAGTTCGTGCTTTTGTTTTTTGAATTAACTTTGCGCTTAAACTACTCGAGGCCAATGGAATACCAAAATACTTAATCATTTCACCACCGTGATCAGGGGTGTGATCAGGTAAAATAACAGTTGTACCACCTTGTTTTAATGCTTTAAAAATCTGACGAACTCCACTTTCATCAGTAGGCACTAAATTCGCTTGATTACGGCTACGTGCATCACGAACAAAACGATCAGCATCAGGATTTTTCACAGGCTTATAAAGGATGGTCATTTGAGTATGTTTGGATAGCCATGCGTTCATAACTTCCCAAGTGCCCAAATGAGGCATAATCAGGACAAGCCCTTTTTTCTCTGCGAGGGCTTCGTGAAAATAATGCTCATTATGAATCTTGTGAATGCGCTGAATATTTTTCTCATTTGAAGCTCCCCAAATGCTCACAAATTCAAAGTAAGAGGTTAGTTCATTTTTAATTGCTTGTTTTTTTAATTGATTTATTTCTTGTTGAGATGCTTTAGGGAATGCGATCTGTAAATTCAATTGTATAATTTTTGAAAGTTTAGAAAGCTGGAAACTATTAAGCAATAGCGCAACAAAACCTGCGATAAAACGACCTAATTGGAGTGGCTGATGACTCAAAAATTGTATGAGACGGTAATTACTATTTGTTGATTTGGGGTATGCCATATATCAAACATTAAAAAAATTACAAGAGGAGAGTATAACGTATAAAATAATTATAAGTTAAAACAAGTTATTTAAACAGTTTTCTATAAATCAGCGTATATAATAAATTCACTTTACAATACATTGGATTGGAATCTTATGTCCGATTGGCCACCAAAACCACAAAATGAACCTACAAATAGCAATAATGTGACAGGCAAAGAATGGCAGATTTTAGAAAAAGCTGTTTTGGCTTCTGTCGAAGAACAACGCCGTAGTCGACGTTGGAGCATCTTTTTTAAATGCTTAGGTTTTGCGTATTTATTAATCGTATTGATCGCAATGAGCAAAGGCTGCTCAACTTCTGTAGAAAAATCAAATACGAATGTTAGCTCTGATCATTTAGCTGTGATTGATATTGTTGGAACTATTGATTCTTCTAGTGGTCAATCTACTGTCAATAGTGATGACACCAATAAAGCATTGAATCGTGCATTTGAAGCCACTGGCAGTAAAGCGATTGCATTGAATATTAATTCTCCTGGTGGCTCACCAGTGCAATCTGATGAGATTTGGCAAGAGATTCGTTACCTTAAAAAACAACATCCAGATAAAAAAGTCTATGCTGTGATTGGTGATATGGGTGCATCGGGTGCTTACTATATTGCTTCTGCGGCAGATGAGATCATTGTGAACCCATCAAGTTTGGTTGGTTCAATCGGTGTGATTATGCCAAACTATGGTTTGAGTGGTTTAGCGCAAAAACTTGGTGTTGAAGATCGTACTTTAACTTCTGGTAATAATAAAGACATTCTAAGTATGACTAAGCCAATTAATCCAGCTCAACAAGCACATGTGCAAGCTGTTTTAGATAATGTTCATACACATTTTATTAATGCAGTCAAAGAAGGTCGTGGAAAGCGTTTGAAGTCAAATGATCCCGCTGTATTTTCTGGTCTATTCTGGACGGGTGAACAGGCAATTGCATTAGGTGTTGCAGATCGTAGTGGTAGTATTACAACATTAATGCGCGATCTTAAAGTAGATCAGAAAGTAGATTATACCGTTCAACGCAATCCTTTAGAGTCAATTTTAGGACGTATGGGTACAAAGATTGGTGAAGGAATCAGTAGTTCACTTTCTGCACAATTACAAACCCAACAAAATGCAAAAATGCAATAATCATCAAGACTAGGCTGTGATCATTCACAGCCTTTTTTATTTTTAAACGTAACTGGGCAGTTCTCCCTTTTAAATTGCAAAGCATTTGTAGCGCGAGATAATCGACCAATCAATATATAAATTGAAAGAAACGCTTATGAAACCTTTGATTCATTTTGCACATGCTAATGGTGTTCCATCTAAAGTTTATCAGAAGCTATTTGAGCAGTTAAAAGATCAATATGACATTATCTATGTTGCAGAGATTGGCACTGATAAACGTTATCCAATTACGCATGGGTGGAGGCATTTAGTTGATCAAATCATTGATAGTATCGTGCAACAATCACAAGGTCGAAAAGTAATTGGCTTGGGACACTCGTTAGGTTCTGTATTAACACTAATGGCATCTTATCGTCGTCCTGAGTTGTTTTCTCAAGTGATTATGCTGGACCCACCATTTATTATAGGTAAAGCATCATTTGCTTTTCATCTTGCTAAAGTGTTTAAACCTAAATTGGTCGATAAAATTACGCCAGCAGGTCTATCAGTACGTCGTCGTGATCATTGGGAATCTCGAGAACAAGCAGCAGAACTTTTGGGCTCTAGAGGATTTTATCAACACTTTGATACAGATTGCTTCCAAGCGTATATTCAGCATGCTTTGAGTAATGATCCATTAAAGGGTGGAGTGACTTTAACCATTCCGAAAGTGGATGAGGTTGCAATGTTTAGAACGACACCATCGATGTGGTGGTTACCTATGCCAAAACCTAGAGTAGCTGTTCATTTGGTTGTTGGTCGTGATAGTGTGTTCTTAAAAGAAAAACTTCCTCAAGTTGCTAAACGGAAATTGGGTATTCCTTTTTCAGTTGTTAATGGTGGACATATGTTCCCATTAGAGTATCCGACTGAAACTGTGGAAAAAATTAGAAGTTTGATTAATTTTTAAATGAAGCATGCCGATAAGAAAGTATGTATTTTCTATTTCTATTAAATACATACTTTGGGCTTTATATGCTTTGATCTAAAAATTCTTGTGTTTGATTTAGATCATTTAAAGTTAAGTCACTATTTTGTATATATTGAAGGATTAATAATGCTAAAAATTTGAAAATTTTGATATTAGATCCAATATCACTATGAGCCGAAAAACAAAAGTTTATTTTATATAAATCATTAAATTTCATCTGGTTGGATATTTCTAATATAAATTTTTGTAATTCTGTAGTGTATTCAATTGGCAAACCATATTTTGCTTCATCAAGTTTATTCAGGAAATCAGATTGAAAAATACGATTTTCTAAATCATGCTTTGTCAAATTTAGGATAATTTCACTATTCTTTAAATTTATATCAACTTCTGCACCCAGTAAACCATAGAGAAATCTTCCGCCACGAGGTTGAAACAATTCAAGGACAATTGTGTATTTATAATACGAAGACGGCGGTAGTATATCTGTGAAAGGTAAAATCGGAGAGCTTTGAGTCCAAAGTTTTATGTGTAGATGATTTTTCAGTACAAATTCAGATGCGCTCATTTGGGGTTAAAATCTAATTATTTAAAAATTAAGAATTATATTTTTCAAAAACACATCCGAAGATGTGTTTTATTTTTAGAATTGAGCAAATTGAATTGGTCGTTCTAAAGGTTTTTTATTGAAATATGCTTGACCGTTTGTCCAAGTGAGTTGACCATTACATAACCATTCTGCAACCTGAGGGTAGATGAAGTGTTCAAGCTCATGCACACGTTGTGCTAGACTTTCTACATTATCATGCAAACTCACATGAATGGCTGATTGCGCTATACTTTGTCCTGCATCTAGCTCAGCAGTGACAAAATGAACGGTACAACCATGCAAGCGATCTCCAGTATTTAATACACGTTGATGTGTATTAATTCCTTTATAAAAAGGCAGCAGAGAAGGGTGGATATTTAACATTTTACCTTGCCATTGACTGACAAAGTTTGGCGTTAAAATGCGCATAAAGCCTGCAAGGATGACTAAGTCAATTTCCCAAGCAAGCAATTGCTGATGCATAGCATCGTCAAAGCTTTCTCGATTTGGATAATCTTTATGTGAAATAACAGCGGTTGCAATATTGGCTTTCTCAGCACGCTGCAATGCATATGCATCAGCTTTATTTGAAAGTACACCAATGATTTGCCCTGACAGATTTGCATCTATCAGGGCCTGTAAGTTGCTACCGTTGCCTGAGACAAGGACAGCAATTCTCATTATGCAAAGATCACGCGAATTTTTTCGTCTGCACCTTCAACTGATTCAGCATTCTCTTGGATATGACCAATTTTCCATGCTTTTTCGCCTTGAGCATTTAATACATCAATGGCTTTATCAGCTTCGCTTGCATCAACAGCGATTACCATACCAACGCCACAGTTAAATGTACGATACATTTCGAAGCGTTCTACATTGCCTTCACGTTGTAACAATTGAAATAATTCTGACCATTCCCAACTCGATTCATCAATCACAGCTTGTGCGCCATTTGGAAGAACGCGAGGTAAGTTACCTGGTAAACCACCACCTGTGATATGAGCCATTGCATGAACATCAACTTGTTTGCAAAGTTCAAGTACTGGTTTTACATAAATACGTGTTGGTTCCATTGCAACATCTGCAAGTGGGCGACCATCAACAATTTGAGTTAAATCAACGTTCTTAACATCTAAAATTTTACGTAGTAATGAGTAACCATTAGAGTGAGCACCACTTGATGCAACACCGATAAGTACATCACCAGATTTTACTTTAGTACCGTCAATAATTTTACTATGCTCAACTACACCAACAGCGAAACCAGCAAGATCGTAATCTTCGCCTTCATACATACCTGGCATTTCAGCAGTTTCGCCACCAACAAGTGCACAGCCAGCAAGTTCACAACCTTTACCAATACCCGTTACTACATTTGCTGCAACATCAACATTCAAATGACCTGTTGCATAGTAGTCTAGGAAAAATAATGGTTCAGCACCACAAACGAGTAAATCGTTTACACACATTGCCACAAGATCTTGACCAATTGTGTCATGGCGATTTAGGTTTAACGCTAAACGTAATTTTGTACCTACACCATCTGTACCAGAAACCAATACAGGTTCTTCATAGCCTTTTGGGATTTTGCATAGTGCACCGAAACCACCAAGACCGCCCATTACTTCAGGACGAGTAGTGCGTTTTGCGACTGATTTGATACGATCGACCAGTGCGTCGCCCGCTTCAATGTCGACGCCCGCATCTTTATAGCTTAAACCAGTATTTGGGGTAGAAGTTGAGTTGCTCATAGTGAAGTCTCCGCATTGGCGGCAGATTATAACCTGAATATACGAAACTCTTATGTTATTTATGCTCGAAAATGCTATCTTTAATTAAATTTTTTTTCCATTTATAACGATTACACGAAAAAAGGCTAGATTTTATGCAAGATCAGGTACTACGTCGTATCTTTATCCTCGCAGGACTCGCATTACTACTTTGGGTGTTGTATCTATTAAAACCAGTTGTATTACCATTTGTTGGCGCTTTTTTTATTGCCTATCTCTTTAGCCCCCTTGTAGATGTCCTTGTAAAAATTAAATTACCTCGTTGGTTGGCGATCAGTCTCGTCTTTGTTGGGATTGGCGTAACCTTAACAGTTGTTTTATGGTTCCTTGTCCCATTGGTTTGGAAGCAATTAATCTATGCGCGAGATAGTATTCCAGCAGGTATACATTGGGTAAATGCGACATTTCTACCTTGGGTGTCCCATACTTTTAATGTTGTCCCAATGGAGTTGGATACAGAACAGATTTCTAAAGCAATTATGGAATACATTCAAACGAATTATAGTGCAGATAGTATTCAAGTCATGGCTTTACGTTTAGCACAATCTGGTTTGAATTTTATTCAATTAGGTGGCGTGTTTATTTTGATTCCTATCATTTCATTCTATTTCTTACTTGATTGGGAAAGAATGTTGCAAAGTATGCGTCGTTTAATACCTCGTCCATATGAAGAATCAACCTTAGTCATTGTTCGTGAATGTCATAGTGTCCTTGGAGCGTTTGTTAAAGGTCAGTTCCTCGTAATGTTGTTATTAGGAATAGTGTATGCCGTTGGTCTGCAAATCATTGGCTTGGAAGTTGGCTTAATTATTGGAATGATTGCTGGTTTGGCAAGTATTATCCCATATCTAGGCTTTGGTGTTGGTATTATCGCGGCCGTGATTGCTTCATTATTCCAGTTTGGTCTTGATTGGATGCAGTTACTTTTAGTGGGTATTGTATTTATGATTGGGCAAATGGTAGAGGGATATATTCTGCAACCTTTCTTACTTGGTGACAAAATTGGCCTATCTCCTGTTGCCGTTGTATTTGCGGTACTAGCTGGCGCTCAACTGGGCGGTTTTTTAGGGATGCTGATTGCCTTGCCTGTAGCGGCTGTCATTGTTGTGTTACTTAAACATGCAAGAGATAATTACGAAAAAAGCCGGTTTTACGGATCTCCAATAGAGGTCAGTATTCCACATGGTGAAATTCAACGTATAAATGTTGATGCTGGTGATGTAGAACTTGATATTGAGATTAAAAACTCTCAAGATAGCGAAACTTCACATTCAAATGATCTAAAGTAATTGAGGAACAAATTAACAATATGCGTCAACTACAGCTAGATATAGAACCACAGCTCGATGCGCGAATTAGCGATTTCTCGGGGCCAGGGTGGGGTCATGTAGTTGATGCGATACGACAGTTACATACTGGACTGGTAAATCGATTTTATGTTTATGGTGGTGCTGGTACAGGTAAAAGTCATTTACTCTCTGCTATTTGTGATTCATATTTAGAATTGGGCCGTCGTGCAATAAAGGTCTCATTATTAGAATTATTAGATGCACCAATTGATGCGATTACTTCATTAGAATTTTATGATTTAGTGGCATTAGATGATATTGATGCAATTAGTGGTGTACCTCATTGGCAAAAAGCTGTTTTTCATTTGATGAATAATCATGAGGGACAACTGGTCTTTTCATCTCGTGTAGCACCGATAGAATTAAAATTAGAATTACCTGACTTGCAGTCGAGACTGACTCAAGCGGTCAGTGTCAAAGTACCGAATGGAAGCTCATATACAGATCGACAGGCTTTATTACACTCTGTTATGACTAGGCGAGGAATTCATTTTGACCAACAAATTATTGATTATTTGTTGAGTAATGGGCCACATCAAGCTTCTATTTTATTACAGACACTTGCCCAACTTGAAAAGATGTTGAAAGGTGAGAAAACAAAGCTCTCAAATACAACGATTAAGCAAATTTTTGCTTTAATTGATGAATATCAGTAATCGCATAAAATTTCTTGAGTAATTTTGACAGCTATGACAAAGTACGCACAAAGGAATGTGGTTGCAAATTTGTAGTTTGCAATACTAAGAAAAATGAAAATAGAAGGAGAACGGTATGCTCAAACGGACGCTTGCCTGCGCTTTATTTGCGATTACTGGACATGTATATTCTGCGGATATTCAAGTTACAACATTAGTTGATGAAGACAAAGATGATACCGTTTGTTCATTACGTGAAGCTGTAACATTCTTAAATAATCGTACCCAAAAAGAATTTGAAAATGGTTATCATGGTTGTGGTAATAAGGATGCTTCATCGATTGTTATATTAGACCGTGATAAAGAATATACTTTGAGTAAAGCACTTGAAGTTAAAGCCGCAATGACAATTAAAACCGCTGCTAGTACAAGTTTTAATGATACAAAAAAAGGTTTAAATAATGCTACTATTAAAATGGTAGGTGTGGAAAGCGTATTTATTATTGATGATAATGATGTTGAAAAAGACCCATTAGTAGTTAACTTGAATGAATTAAATTTAAAAGGATCATCACAAAAAGTAATTGAAGGCGGCTTGATTTCAAATCGAGAAATATTAACAATTCAATACTCTCGATTGATGGGTGGAAATGCAAATTTTGGGGGGGCTATATATAATAAAGGCTTACTTTCTGATAAAAAAACTGCAGGAATTGTTAGTATAAATAATACTATTTTTGAAGGTAATAAGGCTGATCAAGGTGGGGTTATTTATAGTGAAGTTCCTCGTTATATTATTACACAATCAGTTATACGTAATAATGAGGTGAAAGCAAATGGAAGCATTTTATATGTTCAAAATGCTTATAGTGATACTGCGATTTCGAACGCCTTAACACTAAGAGCATTTGGAATCAGAAATTCCACCATTTTTAATAATAAGGGAGGCTATGTAGCAAATATTCGAGGGGGAATGGTCATCAATAATATTACGATGATCTATAATGATTCAGGATTATATTTGCAAGCTCCAAAATGGATTTCAACCCCTGCGACAGATACAACACAAGCTAAATTAGAGAATAGTGCATTTATTTCAAACAGTATCATAGCTAAAAATAATCAAAACTGTGTTGCAGATACTAATGATTCTTCAGTTATTCAAAGTAATTTAACAGAAATAGATTGTGATCGTAATGCTCCAGCTGGACTGCCAAATTTTTTATTAAATACTGATTTGCTTGCTGGTAGTCAAATGGAAGGAGATTGTGATTTACCTCAGGATAAAGGATTGTTGTGCCCATATGCGACTCCTAAAGATCAAATGCTAGGTTTTTTTCAACCAAGACTATTGACTTCTTATAACTCATTGTCTGAGTCTTTGATCATCAATAAAGGACGTATTTTTAGTGATGGAACAAATAAAGGAGCGATTAGTTGTGAAACTTCAGATCAGCGAGGTAAGGCACGAAGTATTTATAGTGAATTATGCGATTTGGGTGCAATTGAATTAGTAGTAAATCGTAATGATGTAGAAATTGCTGGCCAAGATATTTTATATGGTCAAATCGCTAAGTTTAGTATTGCAAATAGTTTGTTGGATGGGGAGTTGGTTGCTCCTGATGCATGTAAAATAATCTTTAAGAGAGACACTGACTCTAATGGATTACCATGGCAACCAGGCTGTCTTGAAATTGAACAGACTGAAACAAAGTCTAAAGGTAAATTAACAATAGATTCAAAAGGTAATATTGTTTATGTGCCCTATAGTAATTGGCATGGTGCAGATAAATTTAATATCCGTGTAATCACTACGATCACTAGGCTTAATGATCCTTCAAATTATTATATTGATATTCCTACGACGATTGTCCAAGATCCACCAAATAATTTTCAAAGTAAAACTGTAAATGTTGGTAGTATAGACTTTGGATGGATTTTCATAATATTCGGTTTGATTGGATTCAGACGTTTTAAATCATAATCAAGGATGATGGATGAGATGCAAAATTATAAGAAAACCTTATTAGCATTGATGGTTATTTCTGCTATGCCATTATTAGCTGCTACAAATGGTGCAACAGCACCAATTAAGGTGACTACTTTTAATGATGATAACGAAGAAGATTCGCTTTGTTCAATCAGAGAAGCCCTGAAAGTTGCAAAAACGCGTGTATCTGCACATGGTTGTGTTGTTGCCGATATTTACTCCAATACGCAGGATATACAACTAGAAGCTGGTGAGTACACATTAAAAAGTGAACTAATACCTGATTCAGAGGTGAGAATTTGGGGGGCAGCTCCAGCTAATTGGAATGAAAAGAATGTTTTGATTAATGATGTTGCGAATCAATACCCTGCACAAGTTGAACTTAAAACTACTATAAAAGCTGAAAACTCTCGAATTTTTAATACTACGGGTGGAAAAAATCCTTTAACATTAACAAATTTAATACTTGCTAATGGTATTGCACCCAATCAGGGAAATGGTGGTGCTATCTATGCTGGTGGAAATATCACCTTACAAAGTACTCGAATTTTAAACTCTAAAGCATCTACTGGCGCAGGTGGTGCAATTTATTTAGCTGGATTGAATGCTTCTGCAACAATTTCTAATAGTTTATTTGAGGGTAATGATGCTTTCGTGGGAAGTGTTATTGCAATGGCTTGTAAGAGTGATAATACTTATTTAGAGCGGAATATTAGTTTTACAGCAAGTAGTTTGATAAAAAATGGATCAGAAGATTCATTAAGTATGTTTGAATTTTGTGGTCTATTGCCTAAAACAGAATTAAAAGCAAATACAATTGCTCAAAATATTGCTAACTCTAGCAAAGGTAATTTAATAAAATTCACGGGTGATACAAAAGCTGGAACAGAAAATCAAAATGACTCAAGTATATTAAGTAATGGTAGTGTATTATCATTAACAAGCAATACTATTGTTGAAAATAAAGCATTTACAACTTTTTTATATGATAAAATTGGATTAAAAACCCTACTCTTTAATGTTCTTGCTTATAATCAAGGGGCTTACTCTTGTCGTTATTTATTAGGTGATGCTGCAAAAGAGGAAAATGTAGGGATAGGTGCAATATATAATGCATTTCCGTTGGCCAATAATGGTAAATGTGCTCTACCAGATCTGATTTTAAAGGATAATAAGACAAATGTTGATTTAACTAATATTCCTATGGATACAATATTAAGTCATCAAGTTGCAGCTTCCCAGTATACAGCTTTTTTACCTATTTATTATCCTAAGAGGGTAGCTCAAACAGGTACTGATAAGAAAGATTTAGTGAATGTAACTCCTGAGGGTGTTGCGGGTTGTAGTGATTATGATCAACGTGGATTAGCTAGATTTGCTGATAGAGCATTATTTTATCAACCTGACGCAAAAAATACTTGTGATATTGGTTCCGTAGAGTTGATGCGGCTAACAGCTGGTGATATTAATAGCATTACTAATGGATCATTAAGTCAATTAATAAGTGATTATAAGACTCAAAATGATTATTTTGATAATCTAGTTAAGAATCCGAATGATCAGGAATATCTTACTTACTATAAATATCGCTTAGACCAATATAAAAAATTAGTTGAATATTACGATAAAAAAGAAAATTTGAAATATCGAGCTATTTATATTGATTTGCAATCATTTAAACTTCCATTACCACATGAGGTTGCTTTATCTGATGAAAGTCACCGATTAGATTTTTTTAGTCCGGAATTGTATGATATTGAGGTAGAAACAATAGGCGTCGGTAGTACTATTGAGGGGAAACTAAATTTTCGCAAAGACGAAAATTTAGTTTGTAGTTGGGTACCTGAAATTCAACAAATTATTGTATATAGAAAAGATGATGCAATTACACAGGATGGTGAGCAAGCTTTATGTAGTTACACCATCAAATATAAAACTGATCATACAATTCAGACGAAAGGCTTAATTAAAGCCTCATTTACGAATCAAGCACCTGAAGCTAAAGATACATCTGTGACATTAAAGTATCAGCAAAAAGAAATCGCAAAATTGAATCTTTTAGAATTAGCTAATGATGCAGGTGATACAGGCCCAGGTGGTAAAGGTCCTGAAACAAAGCCTAATAAGTCAGACTTTTGGATAAATGAAGATGGGGTAGAATTACCGATAAGATTATCGAATGTCCCAACAAAAAATCTAATAGTTACTGCTGATCGTAAAGGTAAATGTCCTGCTCCTGATCAAAAAGAAACGTGTTATGGCGGAAATATTTATATTCAAGAAGTAAATGCTTTTAATCCATTTAATTATTCGTTCAATTATCAAGTTTATGATAATGATGAAACGCCAAAACTGTCAAATTTAGCGACTGTAAACGTAATTAGTACTGCAACTACCTCAGATGATACTCGACCTGCGAAAAGTGGTGGAGGTGGTGAAGGTATTTTCTCAGCATTAGGTTTGTTGGGTTTACTAATATATCGTCGTTATAAAAAGTAATATTGAATAAAAAGAGCGCTTTAAAAGCGCTCTTTTTTATATCTTCAAATTATAAATTAAATGCATACAAGAACAGAGCAATTCATATAAAAACAATTAGTGTTCAGAATATTTGCTCAAATATTCTTCACGGATGTTCACTTTCTCTTCTGCACTGGCATTTTGCATACGTTTGCGCAAAGTGTTACGTTCTTGAGTTCCTAGTTTTTGCCAAACATCACGCATTTTTTGTTTTTCATCTTCTGGAAGCTGGGTAAACCATTCCATTCTTTGTTGAAGCTGAGAGCCCTGATCGGTTGGGATTTCTTTTAAACTTTGATAACGTTTAATAAGAACACGTTGTTCTTCTGGAGATAAATCATCCCAAGTTTCTTCTGTAGTTGGTTTATTTGATTTTGAGAACACCCAAAAACGCTCAGAACCAGCAAAACTTGTTTGAAGTAAACTGAGTGTACACACAACAATTGCTATTTTCTTAGCTGCCATGTGGAACTTTATCCTCACCAAGTACCATCAACATTTCCATATCTTCAACCATTTGTGGTGAAAGTTTTGGATTTACGACCACCTGACTTTGTGGCTTATCGGTCAGTTGTAAAGAGCTAGGTAATACAACGATACCAGTAAGAGCCGCTGCTAAAGCAAAGCCTCCCATTTTCCAGAGACTGTAATAAGAGGTTGGTTTCTTTTGAACAGTGTCTAGAACATGGTTCATCACTAACATTTTTTTGTGATGTTGCTCTTTTGCTAGTTGATCGAGTTTGGAAGTCACTGATTTAGTGAACTCATCTTTATTCATTTGATGACCCTCCCGTATGTGGATTTAAATGCTCTAAAGCAATTCTAAGTCCTTGGATTGCACGATGATAATGTGTTTTAACACTACCTTCACTGCAGTTCATAATTTGAGCTGTGGTTGTCGTATCAAAGCCTTCCCACGCTCTTAACATAAATGCTTGTTGCTGACGTACTGGTAATTGATTAATTGCTGTTTGGATTTCATCCATTGTGACTTCTTGATTAAGAAATTCAAATGGATTGGGGGTAGATTCATCTACGATATCAACAATTTCATCATCATCGTCTAAGCTAATTTTTTTGAATAATGAGAAAGGAGTCGCTCGACGCGCTTCTTTGCGCCTCCAATCCTGTAATTTGTTATTTAAAATGGTATAAAACAATGGATACCATTCTTCAATACTTTTATCTGAATATGATTTATGCAATGAAATAAAGGCTTCTTGTACCAAATCCATTGCAATGCCTTGTTGTCCCTGAGTTGCACTTTCCATCATCACAAGTGCACGACCTGTAACGTCTTGCATAAAAAAACGCAGACGTTGTTCAACAGTACTACAATCAGTACCATTTTCAGTTCGAGCCTGTTTCGGTGCTAAATCCATAGAGATGGAAAATCCTGTCATGGATACCCACCATTATTTCAATTCATTAATCATATAACGTTGAAAATGGTGGATGCGTTGACAACTTAAGCAATTATTTTATGAGTGTAATGGATTTTTTCATTAAAAAAATCGTATTTAAAATAATTTAACGTTTTATTGACGTTGGCGAACCATTTCAAAAAAGCAAATTGATCCAGCGATGGCAACATTTAAAGATTCTTGCCCACCTGGTTGAGGAATAGTAACAGCCTGAGCATGTTCTAGGGCATAGTCACTTGCACCTTGTCCCTCATTACCTAAAATCCAAACACATGCTTGCTTTAAATCTTTGCTATACAAGCTGGTTGAACGATGTGAGCTCGTTACAAAAACAGGAATTTGAAACTTGGGAAGAATGTCGTTTAACTGAAAATTCTCAAAACAATGTACGCTAAAATGGGCACCCATTCCTGCACGTAAAACACGTGGGGACCAAAGTGAAGCTGAACCTTGCGTACAAATTACTTGTTTAATATTCGCGGCAGCAGCTGAACGGAGTAAAGTACCGACGTTTCCAGGATCTTGGACATTTTCGAGAATGAGTGTATCTGCTTTGAAGTCAATCGTTAACGACGTTTTTGGAAGATCAATAATTGCTAAACAAGGTAGGGTTGTACCTAAAGTACTTAAATCTTTATACAGTACTTCACTAATGACAAAAATATGTCCTTGGTGTAATTCAATCACTTCTTGTAATTCAGGATGATCGAGAGCTTGTTCAGTCGTAAATAATGAAAAGATTTTTTTATGTTGTTGTAGCCATGCTAAACACAGATGAGTACCTTCTAGAACAGTTTGCTGATGTTTCTTTCGAGCACTATTAAGTTCGATCAGCCCACGCAAATGTTTGATTTTTGCATTGTCTTTTGATTCTAGAAAAATAACAGCCATAATATAAAGATCCAAAAGGGCATTATAAGATGATAATAATGCCCTGAATATAAAAGTAATTAGTGGTAGCTTGTTACGCGTTCCACTTCATTTTTAGAGCCAATTATAACAGGAACACGTTGGTGTAATTCTGTTGGTTGAATATCCATAATACGGACACGGCCAGTAGTTGATGCACCGCCAGCTTGTTCAATTAACATGCTCATTGGATTTGCTTCATACATTAAACGCAAACGACCTGCTTTTTTAGGATCTTTTAAATCATAAGGGTAGAGGAAGATGCCGCCACGGCATAAGATGCGGTGAATATCACCCACCATACATGCAACCCAACGCATATTGAAATCTTTTTCACGAACTGATATTTTACCCGCTAAAAGCTCGTCAATATAGCGTTTCACTGGATTTTCCCAATGACGTTGATTTGATGAGTTGATAGCGAATTCTTGTGTATCTACTGAAACTTGTACTTGATCCGTAGTAAGTAGGAAGGTTTGAGTGGTTGGATCGAAAGTAAAGAATACAACACCTGCACCTACGGTAAGCACTAACATGGTTGAAGGACCATAAAGCACATAACCTGCCGCCACTTGCTCAGTACCCGCTTGCATAAAATCTACAGATTGAGTGACTGCATTTTTAGCGGGAAGAATAGAGAAAATTGTGCCAACACACATATTGATGTCGATGTTGCTTGAACCATCGAGTGGATCGAATAACACTAAATATTTGCCATTTTCTTGGGCAGGCGTGAAGTCATCCAATTCTTCAGAAGCTAATCCACCTACTTGCGGATGCGCTTTTAATGCATCAATAAGATAATCATTAGAAATGACATCTAATTTCTTTTGAGTTTCACCTTGTACATTTTCATTACCAGCACTGCCTAAAATACCAGCTAAAGCGCCTTTTTGTAGTGCTTGGTCAATGGTTTGGCATGTTGCGGCGATTGTTTCAATGACTTGCGCCAATTCTGGTGTCAAATTCCCTTTTTGTTGTTCTAAATATTGGGATAATGTAAGGTTTGACATATTGAATTGCTCCGATTTAGCCGCATCAAAAATTGATAAAAAAGAATGTCGCTATTCTAGATGAGATCGCTCGAAAATAAAAATTATCTTACTTTATTTATGTTGCTTTTGTGATTACAAGCATTCTATTACATGCTATGTTGATTGCATACTAGACAGGAAGTTTGGAGAGGAACGATGTCAACCAAAAATTTTGAAGCTACCCCCACGCCAAGTGAATCAATTAGCCTAGATACGATTTCGAAAGAAAGTGTGAAAGATGCTTGGAAAGAGTATGAAGTAAAGCCTGAGTATAAAGAATTTAATAAGCACGATATGATTGAGTCGATGCAACCTCAGTCGAAGCAAGAGTCTTCATCTTAATGAAAATAAAAATGCTCACATTGTGAGCATTTTTATTGCAAATCCAAACATTATTTTAATAATGGTGGCACTGCTTCATAATTAATTTCTACGCGACGATTTTCTTTCCACGCTGCTTCGTCATGACCCGGGTTTACAGGGGCTTCTTTACCGTAGCTCACGGCTTCTAACTGCTGTGGGTTGACACCATTGGTAATCAAGAAACTTTCGACAGCTTTTGCACGACGCTCACCTAAAGCCATATTGTATTCACGCGTACCACGTTCATCTGTGTGACCTGTCAATGCCACCCGAGAATTAGCATTTGCGACAAGGAACTGTGCATGTGCTTGAAGTGTTTGATAGTCATCATTTGATAAATCACTGCTGTCATAATCAAAGTGAACTACGCGCTTCGCTAAAAAAGCTTTGTTTGCAGCAGTTACACCCTTAGATGATGCACCAGCTAAGTTTTGCGCATTTAATGCAGCATCTTCACTTAATCCTTCTGTGCTTACTGTGGTTGAACTGGTTGGCGCAGTATTACCTGCTGTGATTTCAGCAGCAGGTTTACGACTCGCACAACCTGTGAAAGCAATCGTCGCAGCTAAAAGTGGAAGTGTTAGGTATTTAATATTCATGTGATTCTCCAATCAATCAAATTTATTTTGGTGCCCAAGCTGGTTCACGGACTTCACCTTGTTCGCTTGGTAAATTCATACGGAAACGACCATCTGTAGACATAATAGAGAGTAAGCCACGGTTACCTTCACGTGTTGCATAAACAACCATTTGCCCATTCGGAGAGAAACTTGGTGACTCATCCAGACTGGTTGGTGTCAATATATTAGTGATCCCTGTATTAATATCTTGTAATGCGACTTTGTAATTACTGCCACTTGGTCGATGAACTAAAGCAATTTTTTTACCGTCAGCACTTAAAGTGCCGCGTGCATTAAATGCCCCTTTGAAGGTAAGGCGTTTAACTGAACTATCATCAAAACTGTAGCGATAAATTTGTGGAGAACCACCACGATCTGAGGTGAAAATAAATGATTTTCCATCAGGTGCATAACGTGCTTCGGTATCAATCGCTGAGTCATTGGTCATACGCTGTAATTGGCGCGTATTTAAATTCATCTGATAAATTTCAGGATTACCATGCATAGATGCTGTGAACAACATTGATTGCCCATCGGGCGAGAAGCTTGGTGCACCATTTAAGCCTTTGAAGCTCGCTAAAACCTCACGTTGACCCGTTGCTAAATCCTGAATGTAAATTGCAGGACGTTTAGTTTCGAAAGAGACGTAAGCAATTTTTTTAGCGTCAGGTGTCCATGTTGGGGAAAGGATTGGATCTCGTGATGAAAGTACCGTTTTAGGTTGTTCACCATCCGTATCAGCAATTTGTAATGTATAGCGTTGAGCAGGGGTTTCTGGATTGCGTAATACATAGGCAATACGACCGCTAAAATCACCAGCAATACCAGTCAGTGCTTGGTATATCGCATCACTGATCATATGCCCAGCTTGACGAACGCGATTACTTGGTACGGTTAGAACTTCGTTTAATAAATATTGTTGCTTTTGTACGTCATAAAGTTGGTAATGAATTTCAAATGTATTCGCATCAATGTTTTTAATTTGACCAACAACAACATAGGGCACACCAGCATTTTGCCAGTCACCAGCTTGGATTTGATTAATGCTTGCAGTTGCAGGTAAGTTTTGCGATGCACTTGTAAATCGACCTGAACGATTTAAATCATTTTCAATAATTGGATAAAGCGAGTTGTCATTTGTAAAAGGGATAATTGCAATTTTAGGCGCTTGTTCAGGTGCTTTTGCAATTTCAAGGTGTAATTGTGCAAAAGTTGCTGTTGGAACAATTGCGCTAATTGCAGTAAAAACTGCGAAGGAGATGAGGTGCTTACGGGTCTTGTCCATAGTTACAATTACTTGTGTTCGTATTTTTGTGGCTGTTGATTATTTAACATAGTTACATGCTTTGTTCTATTAAAAGCATGTAACGTTAACTATTTATTACTATTTCGCTGTAAAGTTTGAAGTTACATTTTTTGCATCTCTACGAGCATCTGGATCTTCAGGCATTGGATATGGAGCTGCATTTTGAATGGCAGCTTTAATACTTGCATCTAATTCATCATCCCCACTAGAGCGTGTGATTACAATAGATTGGATTTGTCCAGAGTCTGATAGCAAAAATCTAACACCTACAGTTTTACCACGAGAATCTAAAGGTACTTTCCATGCAGAGTAAACTTTATTTGTAAAATCTCGTTTAGCTGTTGAAGCGATTTTTTTCACATCGGCTTTTTTCTGAGCGGCTTCTTGCTCTGCCTTTTTAGCAGCAGCGGCTTTTGCATCTGCTTCGGCTCTTTCGGCATCTGCTTTATCTTTTGCAGCTTTATCAGCAGCGGCCTTGTCTTTTGCAGCTTTATCAGCAGCGGCTTTGTCTTTTGCAGCTTTATCAGCGGCAGCCTTATCTTTTGCAGCTTTATCGGCAGCAGCCTTGTCTTTAGCTGCTTTATTATCAGCAGCGGCTTTGTCTTTAGCTGCTTTATTATCAGCAGCGGCTTTATCTTTTGCAGCTTTATCAGCGGCAGCCTTATCTTTAGCTGCTTTATCGGCAGCAGCCTTGTCTTTTGCAGCTTTATCAGCAGCGGCTTTATCTTTTGCAGCTTTATCAGCAGCGGCTTTGTCTTTAGCTGCTTTATTATCAGCAGCAGCCTTGTCTTTTGCAGCTTTATCAGCAGCGGCTTTATCTTTTGCAGCTTTATCAGCAGCGGCTTTGTCTTTAGCTGCTTTATTATCAGCAGCGGCTTTGTCTTTAGCTGCTTTATTATCAGCAGCGGCTTTGTCTTTAGCTGCTTTATTATCAGCAGCGGCTTTATCTTTTGCAGCTTTATCAGCAGCGGCTTTGTCTTTAGCTGCTTTATCAGCAGCAGCTTTGTCTTTTGCCGCTTTATCAGCAGTAGCTTGTTCTATTTGACGTTTTGCTTCTTCATCTGCACGTTGTGTTTCGGCAATTTTGCGTTGTTCTTCTGCTTCTTTTGCTTGAGCAGCTTCTTTTGCTTTTTGTTTTTGTTCTGCTAACTGTGCTTGTTGTTGCTGTTCAGCTTTTTGTTTTGCATCAGCGAGTTGCTGTGCAGTAGGCGTTGGTGGAGTGACAGGAACATTTTCAGGTTGAGTATTATCTACAACAGGGCTTAATATTTCTTCCGCTTGATTTTCAGCAGTCGTTTCTTGTTCCACTGGTTTAGCCATTGGCGGCGGTAAATCTTCTGGCTTGACTAAAATTGTGGTCAGTTTTTTAGGTTGCTCAGGCGGTTTACTTAGACCTAAGAAAAGCAAGCCAACAATCGCAATTGCATGTACCCCAAGGGTAAAACCTAGTGCAATTGCATTTTGTTTAAAAGGTGGCTCTTGAAATTTTTTCATAACTTATTTTAATGGCTCTGTCAGTAAACCAACTTGAGTTAAACCTGCTTCCTGTAAACTAGCCATGAGTGATACAACCTCACCATAGGGGCGAGATTTATCACCATTCACTAACACGGTGAGTTGTTTATTTTCTTGTTCCGCTTGCTTTTGAGCATCACTCAAAATAGCTTCAAGCTGCTCAAGTGAAAGAGGTTCACTATCTTTATGATCTTGATATTGCAAATAAATATTGCCATCTTTGCCAATCGTTACCATTGCAGGCATATCTTTCGATTCGATAGGATTATTATTGGCTTGGGGCAAATCAACTTTGATGCCGCTGGTAATCATAGGTGCAGTGACCATGAAAATGACTAAAAGTACCAACATAACGTCAATATAGGGTACAACGTTCATATCACTTTTCAGTGGTTTTTTAATGCGTTCAAAACGCCCAGATCGTTGAATTGCCATTATGCATCTTCCTGTGTCGATCCAATCGCTTGACGCTGTAAAAGAGCGACCATTTCTTCTGCGAATAACGCACGATCTGAGTAAATAGATTCACCTTTAGCTGTGAAGTGGTTAAAAGCAAGCACAGCAGGAATCGCTGCAAATAAACCGATTGCCGTTGCAATAAGCGCCTCAGCAATACCCGGTGCTACGGTTGCTAAGGTAACTTGATCAACGGCAGCAAGGCCAATAAAGGCATTCATAATGCCCCAAACCGTACCGAATAAGCCGATATAAGGCGCAACAGAGCCGATACTTGCAAGTGCTCCCAAGCCTTGTTCTAAACCGCCTTGATCACGGCTTAAACCTACACGAAGAATACGTTCCGTACCTTCGATGGTTTGATTCGTATCAGCCTTACGTTTCTGTAGTTTAAAAAATTCACCCAAACCCTGATAGAAAATATCTTCTAAACCGTTACGTTTAGAATTTAACTGAGCATTGTTATAGAGCGTATTTAATTCGGCACCTGACCAGAACATCTTTTGAAAATGCTCATCATCTTGAGCTGCTTTTTTAAAACCCATATGTAATTTGGCGATTAAATACCAGCTGAAAATTGACGCTAGTAATAAGATCAACATGACCAATTGCACGACTGGGCTGGCTTGTAAAATCAGGTCAGAAATATGTAGAGAAGATTCTAAATTAGTTGCCATAAGTCACTGTGCCGAAAAGTTTATTTTTAGTCCTGTGCTAATTCTTTTTGAATCAGATCACGTATTTCCTCAGGAAGTCTACGTGGCATTAACTCTTTGTTTAAACATGCCAACGTAACCTCACCTGAAGCCAGCAAGATTTCACCACGATAAATATTTTGTTGCAACACAAAAGATGCTGCTTTACACGAAATAACACGTGCTGTAACGGTAATTAAGTCATCCATTAATATTGGACGTACATATTTCACCTGAATTTGATGTACAACGAAGTTGTAGTCTTGTTGATGCCAGTAATGATCGACGCCCGCTGCACGTAGCCATTCAGTACGTGTACGTTCCATAAAACGAATGTGATTGGCATGGTAAACGATACCGCCTGCATCTGTATCTTCGATATATACACGAATATTAAATTCAAAATGATTAGCCATATCTTTAACCTATTTTTGCATACTGCTGAGCAATTGAGGGAATGATATTGCGTCAATCAAAAGATGGGAATAGTAATAAATAACATATTAGACTTCTTTCATAATTGTTTAGACCCTCTTTATTTTCTTCTATTAAGGAGAAAATAAAGGATTTATAAAAGAAACCTAATAATTTCATTCTGGCGGTGTCATACCAAACTGTAAATAAGCCATATTTGTTGCAATACGACCACGTGCAGTACGCATGACATAACCTTGTTGGATTAAATAAGGTTCGATTACATCTTCAAGTGTTCCGCTATCTTCAGCCATCGCGGCTGCTAAAGCTTCAACACCTGTTGGACGACCTTCAAAACGCTCAAGTAACATACTGAGATAACGACGGTCTAAAGTATCTAAACCATCTTTATCTACATTAAGCATGTCTAAAGCACGTTGTGCCATCTCTTGTGTCACTTCACCTGTGCCTTTCACTTGTGCATAATCTCGAACACGACGTAATAAACGATTGGCAATACGTGGCGTACCACGTGCACGTCTAGCGATTTCAGTTGAACCTTCCTTAGTAATCGGAACATCCATAAGATTTGCCGAACGAGTGACAATATGGGTTAAATCCTCTACAGAATAGAATTCTAAACGCTGAACAATCCCAAAGCGGTCACGTAAAGGCGAGGTGAGTAGCCCCGCACGCGTTGTTGCTGCGACTAATGTAAATGGTGGCAGATCTAATTTAATTGAACGAGCAGCAGGACCTTCACCAATCATGATATCCAGTTGATAGTCTTCCATTGCCGGATAAAGAATCTCTTCAATGACAGGAGATAGACGATGGATTTCGTCAATAAAAAGGACATCTCCTTCTTCCAAATTGGTCAGCATCGCCGCTAAATCACCAGCTCGTTCCAATACAGGACCAGAGGTGGATTTTAAATTGCCGCCCATTTCGCGTGCGATAATATTCGCCAATGTGGTTTTACCTAAACCCGGTGGACCAAAAATCAAGGTATGGTCGAGTGCTTCACCACGACCTCGTGCAGCACCAATAAAGATTTCCATTTGCTCACGTACCACAGGCTGACCAATATAGTCTTCAAGTGAGGTTGGGCGAATTGCACGATCAAAATGATCTTCTGGTTTTTCAGAACCACTGATTAAACGGTCTTGCATAATGAGTTCGGTCTATCTTTATTTATTCAATGATTTAAGTGCAGCTCGGATAATATCACTGGCTTCGGTAAAATCTGCTTTAACGGCTTGAATCAATTTTTGTGCTTCAAGTGGTTTGTAGCCCAGTGATTGTAAAGCGGCTTCAGCTTCGGCAACAGCAGAATTTCCAGTGAACTGTATTTGAGTGGACGCTGTATTATTTGAAACGGTAGTGCTTGAAAATGCTTTAAAACGATCACGTAGTTCAATCATTAAGCGTTCAGCTGTTTTCGTACCAACTCCCGGGACTTTGACCAGTGTTTTTACATCACCATGTTCAACAGTATGGATGAGCATGTCTACGCTCAAGGTTGAAAGAATACCGAGCGCCATTTTAGGGCCGACACCATTGACCTTGAGTAAAGTACGAAAAATAATTTTCTCTTGAGCATCACTAAAACCATACAGTTGCTGTGCATCTTCACGAACCACCAAATGAGTCCATAAAGTGACTTTCTGTCCTTTTTGTAATTGGCAAAATGTTGAAAGCGGCGTATCTATTTCATAGCCGACACCATTTACATTAAGCAATACGGTTGGGGCTTCTAAGGCAAACACCTCGCCAATTAAACATCCGATCATAAAACTCGTTTCACTGTTGTTTTGAAAATTCAAATTAAAAGATAAAGTTCTCTGTTTTAAAAGAACCCAACTTTATTTCCTTGTAACTCTTGCGCCAAGCTATAGGCTTGGTGATCTGAGAACTTACTAATAATATCTAGAACTTGCATAATATTATTATAGTGGTTGTTTTGCAGATTTACGCCTGAATGTTGCAAAATTGACATCAAACGTTGCTCTTTAAAGCTTAAGGTCTTATGTGGCATGGTTAATGGGATAAATGCATCCAAAATCGTTTGTAGGCTCTGATGCGCAATAATTTCTAAACCAGATTTTTGAGGATGTTCAAAAATTCGATCTCTGGCAAGATTCTTCGCTGTTTGAATGCCTATTTCAATATCGGGTGAGCAATATTGTAAAAGACTGCCTTTAAGCTGACCCGTTAAAATTTCATAATGATATTTAGCAAAAGCAGTAGTGACTTCATCGACAAGACGTTTCATTACACGCCCACGCAAAGCTGCGATTTTTTGTTGCCATGTGGTATGGGGTAGGTGTAATTCTTCTGGTAGACCAAAATCGGCAATTAAATTGAGAAAGATTGGCTCAACTTCTTCATAACTTAGCATATTGAGTATGATGCCATCTTCCAAATCAATGAGTGCATAACACATATCATCTGCAGCTTCTAATAAATAGGTCAGTGGATGACGACAATAATGATAGTCACCGAGCTGAATAAGACCGAGTTGCTCTGCTAACTGTTTTAAAATTTCTTTTTCAGATTGATAGCAACCAAACTTCGCTCTTTGGTGTGAGGGTGTATCACTTTGTTCTTCAATGGTTTTAGATAACCATGGATATTTTAAATAAGCTCCGAGTGTGGCGCAGGTCAAACGCATACCACCATCATCAGGGTGATAGTCAATCCGACTAAGCAAGCGAAGTCCTTGTGCATTGCCTTCGAATTGACGTACATCGGCGGCTTCTTCTGGCGTTAATTGGCTGAGAAAGTCACGATGTGACGCATCATCAAACCATTCTCGAATCGCATATTCACCTGCATGTCCAAAGGGAGGATTACCAATATCGTGAGCTAAACATGCCGCTTGAATAATCGCACCGACATCAGCAGGTGAAATCCACATGGGTAATTCATCTTTGATCTTTTCTGCGGCGAGCATACCAAGCGAGCGACCAATACAAGATACTTCGAGTGAATGAGTCAATCGAGTATGAATACCATCGTGCTGAGTCAATGGGTGAACTTGAGTTTTTCTATTCAGTTGTCGAAAACTTTGGGAAAATATAATTCTATCGTAATCTTTATGAAACGGACTTCTAGCCAATTCTGTGCTACTTTTTTTACTACCTAAGCGAATTGCAGAGAGCAATTCCAACCAACGCATTTGTTCCATTTATCATTATTCAAACTGACTTTAATTCATCATGCCAAAAAAAAGATTAAAGCACTAGAGTAGTGCGACATAAGTTGTCTTGTAAGTGTAAAGCACTCTGATTTTTCTATTGATAGCATTGGTTTTTATACTATAGTAATAAAGAGGGAGTGAAAATGATGGATTGGAAATGTGTACATCTGAACAAACTAAATGAATTGTTACGAATAAAGTAAAATCGATAAAGCTACAAGAAATTAAGTGATTTGAGATAGAAAACTCTGATTTTTAAGATGGATATGGCTAGCTGAAAGAAGGCTTTCACAGTAGAATATGCGCTCTCTCATAAGTCACATTGCGGTAGGTTTGTTAGACCCACCCGTGGAGCCAAAGTCAACATGTTTATCGTGGCCGGTGCATCAGCACATTCTTCTTTTAAGAAAGCTCAACTCTTAAACCGTTTAGCGTCAATGAGTTCTGTTCAATCTTTTGACAGCCAGTGGGTTTATTTGTTTGATCAAGCGCTCAACGAGCAGCAACATCAATCGGCATTACAACTTTTAAACGATGGTCAATCTTTCGAACTTCGCCAAGCTGCAAGTGATGAAATCCAGATTTTAGTGACACCGCGTGTGGGGACAATTTCTCCGTGGTCATCTAAAGCAACGGATATTTTCCAAAACTGTAATACACCCATTCACCGTTTAGAACGTGGTCTGCTATTTACACTGAAAGGTGTGAAAGAGATTTCGAATGAAGTGAAATTGGCCTTACATGACCGTATGACAGAGAGTGTTTTTGCTCAGATTGATGATGCAAAAGCTTTATTCTCAGAAACAGCGCCGAAGCCATTGAACTCAATTGATATCTTGGGTCAAGGAAAACAAGCATTAGTCAAAGCCAACAATGAGTTTGGTTTTGCTTTATCTGAGCAAGAAATTGATTACTTAACCGAAGCATTTACTAAGCTTGGCCGTAATCCAAACGACATCGAATTGATGATGTTTGCACAAGCAAACTCTGAACACTGTCGTCATAAAATCTTTGGTTCTGAATGGACAATTGATGGTGAAAAACAACCATTGTCTTTGTTCCAAATGATTAAAAATACCTATAAAGAATCTCCAACAGATGTGTTATCAGCATATAAAGATAACGCGTCTGTGATCGTGGGTTATGACACGATGCGTTTTTATCCGAAAGCGGATGAAAATGGTCATTTCGTTTATAAATATAAGAGCCAAGCCGCTCATATTTTAATGAAGGTGGAAACGCATAATCATCCAACTGCAATTGCTCCCTTTGCAGGTGCTGCAACAGGTTCGGGCGGTGAAATCCGTGATGAAGGTGCAACAGGCCGTGGCGGTAAACCAAAAGCAGGTTTAACTGGTTTTACTGTTTCAAACTTAAATATCCCTGGTTTTGAACAACCTTGGGAAGATAACTACGGTAAACCTTCACGTATGGCATCGCCATTACAAATCATGATCGAAGGTCCATTGGGTGGTGCTGCGTTTAACAACGAATTTGGTCGCCCAGCTTTAAATGGTTATTTCCGTACTTTTGAACAGAATGTAAATGGTGACGTGAAAGGCTTCCATAAGCCAATCATGATTGCTGGTGGTTACGGTAACATTCGTCCTGACCATGTTGAAAAAGATGCGATCCAACCGGGTGACTTGCTCATTGTATTGGGTGGCCCTGCAATGTTGATTGGTCTTGGCGGTGGTGCTGCGTCTTCTGTAGACAGCGGTACTATGGGCGAGAGCTTGGACTTTGCTTCGGTACAACGTGAAAACCCAGAAATGGAACGCCGTTGCCAAGAAGTTATCGATACCTGCTGGCGCTTAGAAGACTTTAACCCAATCGTGTCTGTACATGATGTGGGTGCGGGTGGTGTGTCAAATGCGATGCCAGAACTTGTGAATGATCACGAGTTAGGTGCAGTGCTTAACCTGCGTAAAATTCCATCATTAGAGCCAGGTATGAGCCCGATGGAAATCTGGTCAAATGAAGCGCAAGAACGTTATGTACTTGCCATTCGTCCAGAGTCTTTAGAACAATTTGAAGAAATTTGTGCACGTGAACGTTGTCCGTTTGCAGTACTTGGTGAAGCGACTGAAGCGCGCCACTTAACTGTTGAAGATACTTTGTTTGAGAACAAGCCTGTTGATATCCCAATGCAGGTGATCTTAGGCGGTACACCGCGTATGCAACGTTCATATGAAACGATTGAGCGTACAGGTAACGACTTTGATGCTGCAAAAGTTGATTTAAAAGATGCGATTTTCCGTGTATTGAAAAATCCGACAGTGGCATCTAAATCATTCTTGATCACCATTGGTGACCGTTCGATTACGGGTATGGTTGCACGTGACCAGATGGTGGGTCGCTGGCAGGTTCCTGTTGCAGATGCAGCAGTAACCACCACAAGTTTGCAAGGTTTCACTGGCGAAGCAATGGCAATGGGCGAACGTCCACCTGTTGCATTGTTAAATCCAGCTGCATCTGCGCGTTTAGCGGTTGCTGAAGCAATTACCAATATTGCTTGTGCGAACATCGAACAAATTAGCGATATCAAGCTTTCTGCAAACTGGATGGCTGCTGCTGGTCAAAAAGGTGAAGACCAAGCCTTGTTTGAAGGTGTGAAAGCGATTGGTATGGAAATGTGTCCTGCTTTGGGTATCGCTATTCCTGTTGGTAAAGATTCACTTTCAATGCGCACCACTTGGAATGATGGTGAAGACAAAGCTGTTACTTCGCCAATGACAGGCGTGATCACTGCATTTGCACCTGTTTTAGATGTACGTAAGACATTAACACCTGAACTTAAGAACTTAGCAGACTCAGTACTGGTACGTATTGATTTGTCTAAAGGTCAATTCCGTTTAGGCGGTTCGATCCTTGCGCAAGTGTATAAAGCTATTGGTTCAGTGACACCTGATGTGGATAGTTTTGATGACTTCAAAGCATTCTTTGCCTTGATTCAAGACTGGAACAATCGTGGTGTGATTAAGGCTTACCATGACATCGGTGACGGCGGTTTATTGGCGACTGTTGCTGAAATGATGTTTGCTTCACGATTAGGTGTGGCATTAGAAAATCAAACCACTGAAAGTTTATTCGCTGAAGAAATTGGTGCTGTGCTGCAAATCACAGCGGCTGATTGGGCACAATTAGAAGTTGAAGTTGCAGCATCAAGTCTGAAAGATACAATTACAGTTGTGGGCCGTGTCAATACAACTGATCAATTAGCTGTGAATGGTTTAACTTTAGAACGTGCTGAATTACAACAAGCATGGGCAGAAGTTTCACATCAAATCCAGCGTTTACGTGACAACGTCGAAACGGCTGATCAAGAATTTGCTTTAATTGCCGATAAAAACCATAAAGGTTTAATTGCTCAAGCAACTTATGATTTAAATGAGCCAGTTGAAGCTCCGTTTATCAATACACGTCGTCCAAACATGGCAATCTTGCGTGAGCAAGGTGTGAACGGTCATGTTGAAATGGCAGCTGCTTTTGACAAAGTGGGCTTTAATACCATCGACGTACACATGAGTGACTTACTTGCAGGTCGTGTTAGCTTGAGCGACTTCGAAGGCTTAGTGGCGTGTGGTGGTTTCTCATACGGCGACGTGATGGGTGCTGGCGGTGGCTGGGCGAAATCAGTATTGTTCAATGCAAAATTACGTGATCAGTTTGAGCAGTTCTTCCATCGTCAAAATACATTCAGCTTAGGCGTATGTAATGGCTGTCAAATGATGTCGCAACTTGCACCACTGATTCCAGGTGCAGAGCATTGGGGCCGTTTCCACCGCAATACATCAGAAGTATTTGAAGCGCGTGCTGTTAACGTTCGCGTAGAAAAATCAGTTTCTGTATTGCTTGAAGATATGCAAGGCTCGATTTTACCAATCGCGGTTGCACATGGTGAAGGTCGCTTGGTTGCAACTACGCAGCAAATTGCTGCTTTAAATGCTGAAAACCAAGTGATATTGCGTTATGTGGATAGCTTGGGTAATCCAACTCAGCACTATCCATTAAACCCGAACGGTTCACCTGAAGCGATTACAGGTCAAACTTCTAAAGATGGCCGTGCAACAGTGATGATGCCGCACCCAGAGCGTAACTTCCGTGCTTTACAGCACTCTTGGAAGCCAGAAGACTGGGCTGAAGATGGTGCTTGGTTACGTATGTTCCGTAATGCACGTAAATTTATTGGTTAATTAAGCATCAATTGTTGAAAATGCCACTTTTTTAGTGGCATTTTTTTTGACAAGTTATAGATTTTATAGAGAAATAAATTATACAAATCAATTAAATTTAAGTTATTGATAATAAATATTTTTTATTAATAAGTTGTTTTAATGGGGTTTGGATGTGATATTCTTACTCTATTCGTGAGGGGGAATAAAACAATGAAAAAAATACTGATTTTATCTATTCTATTAACAGGGTGTTCAACAGCTTATCAGCCTCATGCTTTGTTAGGGCAACAGGGTTTTGCCGAAACTCAATTATCCCAAAATCATTTCAGAGTGACATTTAAAGGAAACGAAAAAACATCGCAAGAACGTGCAAGTGATTTTGCATTGTTGAGAGCTTCTGAGCTAATGATTGCGGGAGGATGCACAAATTTTAAAGTGTTAAATTCTGCGAATGAAAATATAGGGAGTCTCGCATTTCCTCAGTCACATAAAGTGAATGCGTTTTCAAGTTCAATAGAAAATCGTATCCTTGGAAATAGTGATGGTTCATCTAAGCTATATTCTCCAAAATCTACAATCGAAGTTGGATGTGCTACAGAAGGTACTAGTGCAGAAAGTAAAATATATGCTTCAGCTTCTGTTAATCAATCAATTAAGCATAAGTATCAAATTGGAATAAAATAAATAGATCTAAATTATTCATAATTACTTTTAGAAAGTGCTTTTTTAAAGATTAAATAAAGTGTATTTGAAGATCGTAGGATAGATCTTTGTGTCATTTGATATGAATGAATTGAATAAGCCACCGAAAGGTGGTTTATTTGCTTGGATGATCCAAAAATCACTTTATGAAGTTGAACGAGAATAACAATGAAATCAAAAATCCATTTTCACGAGTTCGCCTTATTAATGGCATTGTTGATGTCAATTGTTTCTTTTTCGATTGATGCGGTGTTACCTGCTTTGGGTGAAATTGGAAGAATTTTTACACTGCAAAATAGCAATCAGGCACAGTGGGTCATTATTAGTATTTTTTCAGGTATGACGATTGGGCAATTGATTGCAGGCCCATTGTCGGATGCGATTGGACGCAAACGGATTTTATTTACAGGGATTGTCATTTACTTTCTAGGAAGCTTGTTGTGTTATTCCACACAAAGTTTTGAATGGTTTTTAGTTGGGCGATTTATTCAAGGAATAGGGGTGTCTGGCCCTTATGTAGCTTCTATTTCCATTGTGCGAGATAAATATAGCGGTACGCAAATGGCACGCATCATGTCTTTGATCATGATGGTATTTATGGTTGCTCCAGCTGTTGCACCAAGTTTAGGGCAATTGATTATTCATTTCTTTGGATGGAGAGATATTTTTATCCTATATATGGTTTACGCAACCATCGTTGGATTATGGGTTGCTTTACGTTTAGAAGAAACCTTAGTTCCAGAAAATCGATTACCTATGCGTATACAAGCATTTAAAGATGGCTTTAAGGAAGTGGTGAGTAATAAAACCACGATGAGTTATCTGTTGTGTGCTGGCTTTTGTTTTGGTGGGTTTATTGGTTATTTAGGAACTTCACAACAAATTTTTATGCAGCAGTTTGGTAAAACAGGTGCAGAGTTTAGTGCTTATTTTGCTGTGTTAGCAGGTGTGATGGGGATTGCATCTTTTACCAATTCTAAAATTGTGATGAAGTTTGGTATGCGTCCAATCTGTATTTATGGTTTTTTGGGTTTGTGCTTAATTTCCTTGCTATTTCTTATCATTCAGCTTACTGGCATATCCGTTTCATTTTGGATGTTTATGTTGTATGCCTGCATTTTGTTTCTATTGTTTGGAACCTTGTTTGGTAATTTAAATGCGATTGCAATGGAACCCATGGGTCATGTGGCAGGAATGGCTTCGGCGATCATTGGGGCATCATCATCTGTACTGTCTTTGATTCTCGCTTCAATCATTGGACAACTTTATGATGGTACATTGATTCCAATGACCTGCGGTTTTGTCATTTTATGTGGTTTGGCTTTTGCAATGACGATATATGAGAAGCAATATTTAAAAACTAAAAAAGGTATTGGCACGTAATAAAAAATAAGCTGGTTTGTAGGAAACAATAAATATAGATATTTTGATTATGTGAAATAAAAGCCATTATGAAATGACTTTTATCTATATCAGCTTATTGGATTTAATAATCCTGATGTTTTAAGAGCATCGGATGTTTATACATCACATCGGTACGCAGTACATATTTCTGACCTAAAAGCACAGGTGCTCCCTCATGTAATTGCTGATGCTCAAATACCAATATCTGCCCAAGTTTGGGTTGAACACTTACGATTTGAGTTTCCTTACAAGGTTTCAGCATGCCACTATCACGGTAAAACACTGTTTCTCCACCTGTAAAATCTTCGTTGAGGTAGATCAATAAAGTCAGTTGGCTACTGTGCCAATCGTTCACTTCATAAATCCCATCCCAATGTGGTCTAAATGTTTCGCCATTTTCATAACGATAAAAACGAAAACGTTCATTTAAGCCACTTAATGTCCAACCATTCAATTGCTCAGGCAAGAGATATTTGAGTTTGGAAAATAGTGTTTCGGCAAGCTGAATATCATTATAAATGACTCGTTTATTATTTCTTAGATTGGTAAGAACTTGACGAGCTGAGTTTACGAATATATCTGCTGTTTCATAATGATATTGATTGCTAAGTTCGATGAATGAGAGACATTCTTGATTTGAAAAGACATCATCTACAGTAAAAATTAAAGGTGAGTTTTGATGTGTTTGTCGTTTTTCTTGTTGTAGAAAAAGAGTTTGAGTGGAAGTTATCCCATTTTGATGACCTATCATATTGAGTTGGAAAGTGGTTATTTTAGCACCACGATGATTTTTATTTCTATACTTTTAAGTGGTGTATTTTTTGCTTTATTAAATCTGTAGAAAACTAAAAATTTGGAGCACTCCATGATGAAAAGTGAAAACTATCTAAGAACACTACATACAAAAGAGAAAGGTTGGTTTTGGTTTGGTTTAACTGTAGCAATCCAAATAATATTGATTGCTGTGGGGTATATAGTGATGAATATTTTACTTTGATTTTTATGCTTTTTTAGCGCTATGATTTCTGATCTGATCATCTAGTGTTTGAGTCATTTCAATAATGCTAAAACTTATTTATTACGTTCCAGACTCTCATCTAGAGTCAACTAAACTTGCTGTTTTTGAAGCAGGAGCAGGTGGTATTGGTAATTATGAACATTGTGCTTGGCAAGTGAAAGGAATAGGGCAATTTAAGCCAGTTAAAGGTGCAAATCCATTTTTAGGACAATTAGACGAACTAGAGCAACTTGAAGAGTGGCGTGTAGAAACCATTGTGCCTGAAGATAAAGCTAGTGTTGTGGCAAAGGTATTAAAGGCAAGCCATCCTTATGAAGAGCCTGCCTTTGAGTTTATTCAAATATTAGATATTGAATAATTATACTTTTTGAATAAATAAATCACGATCAAAACGATACTGCGGGAAGAACACACCATCTGTAGCACGTTCACCTGCACCAATCACCATGACAGGATACTGTTGATCATTTAATTTTAAAATTTTACGAACCAAAGGCTCATCAAAGCCTTCCATCATACAACTGTCAAAACCATAGGCACGTAAAGCCAATACCAAATTTTCACATGCTAAAGCAGTGGTTTTAGTTGCCCAAAGTTGAGTATCAGCAGGGTTAAAAGCGGTTACAGGTAATTGTTTATCTAAGGTACGCACCACTTTAAATGCAACTTTTTTAAAGTTACCTAATGCATTAAAGTAACCAGTTTTATAGTTATATGGAATAAAACGATAATATTTTTGTACCATTGCTGGAGCTTCGGGAAATGGAAATTCGCTAATATTTCGTTTTGCCATTTCATCAATACGATCTGTACGTGCTACACATACAATTAATTCAGCAGCGGTTTTAGCCGCAAGTTGCCCTAGGCAAGCTTTAACCAGTTGCTTTTTCTTGCTTGGATTTTGCACCACATAAAAAGTCCAAGGTTGTAAGTTTGATGAGTTGGGCGCAAGTAATGCCAGATCTAAACAATCATCTAGAACTTCAGCTGGAATCTTTTTATCAGTAAATTTGCGAACAGAACGGCGACTTTCAACGACTTTTTTGAAGTTTGCCACATCAATATCTTGAGGGGCTGGTTCGTAGTAGCGTTTCTTTTCAGTTGTTGTTTGATTTGACATGAGATCAATCTTTCCCTAAGTGTTTATATGCATATTGGGACGACAAATAAAAAAACCACTGAGTTTTTTAAACTAAGTGGCTTTTCATCATTTCTCAGTTTAATTAGTTAAATTGAGAAAAATCTGGTTTACGCTTTTGCATGAATGCTTGTACCGCTTCCATCATTTCAGGCGAGCGTACACGTTGCATAAAGATCTCAGCTTCATGATCTACACACTCGATGATTTCGGCTAAATCTTGTTTCATCAATGCTTTACTTTGTTTTAATGATGCCAATGGTAACGCCGCTAGATGTTGAGCTGTTTGTTGAGCTGTTGCATAAACATCTTCAACTACATCATTTACGAGATTTGCTTTCACAGCTGTTGCAGCATCAAATTTCTTCGCTGTGAATAATAATTCAGCCGCTTTTTGATAACCTGCTTGCTTCACCAATAAACGACTCGCAGCACCTTCTGGAGAAAGGCCTAGGCTTACGAATGGAATTTGGAATAGGGCAGTATTGTCTGCAAATACGATATCAGCATGTAATAAGATCGTTACACCGATCCCGATTGCTACGCCTTTCACTCCAATAATCAGTGGTTTAGAAAAACGAGCCGCAGCTTTTAATAACACAAATGGAGGTTGATCACCCGCTTTGCCTTCATATGGCTTTTGCATAAAGCCCATGAAGTCTTTCATGTCATTACCCGCAGTAAAATCTTGTTCTGCACCACGGAAAATAACAACACGAACATCTTTATTTGTATCAGCTTCATCTAATGCTTTTGCAATCCATAGATAAAGTTCGCCGTAAAGTGCATTCTTTGCTTCTGAACGGTTAATGGCTAAGGTGAGTACGCCATCTTCTAAATTTGCTTGCAAATGTTGATGAGGTTGTTGAATACAGCTAAGTGTCATCGTACTATCCTTGCTTTAATCCAGATTGATTTTTTAAGTGCTCTCATTATGTCGCATATTTGCGTTACATGGTGCAACTGATGAGTTCACAAAAAGTGAAATTACGCCTATGTACACATTTGACTATCTTATTTTTATTGGACGCTTTCAGCCTTTTCATTTAGCGCATCTACAAACGATTGAAATTGCGTTACAACAAAGTCAGAACGTGATATTGGCATTGGGTTCAGCACAATCAGAACGGAATATCAAAAATCCATTTTTAGCCCATGAACGTGAGCAAATGATTCTGTCTAATTTTTCAGAAGATGATCAGAAACGGATTTATTTCGTGCATGTGGTTGATGTATATAATGATGAAAAATGGGTCAAACAAGTCAAAACATTGGTCAATCAAGTGGTTCAGCCAAATGCAAAAGTAGGTTTGATTGGTCACTTCAAAGATGAATCTTCGTATTATTTAGCTTTATTTCCAGAATGGGAAATGGTTGAGTTGGATAGTTTAAAGGATTCTATTTCAGCTACGCCTATGCGAGAAGCATATTATCGAGGTGAGATTCAAACTGAATTTTTCCCTAAAGGCACGATTGAATTTCTGACTGAATTTAAAAATACAGAACTTTATGCAGAGTTGCAGCGTAAATATCTTGCAGGTGATAAAAGTAATTTGGATGAATGTTTTTAAGATTTTAGTTCTTTAAGCAGAAAATCGATGAAAACACGGATATGGAAAGATTCGTGTTTTTTTGATGGATAAAGTAAAGAAAATGGGCGTGAAGTGCCTGAAAATTCACTAAGCACCTCAATCAAATCTCCATTTTTAAGCTCTTTTTCTACAATGAAACGATAGGTTTGTAATAAACCAGCGCTATGTTTTGCCAGTGTTGCCGTACCTAAAATATCATCTAAGCAACGAATATTTCCTGCACTTTGATATTCAATTATTTGTTGATTCGAGTTAAATAGCCAAGGAACATTTTTCCCCGTGCTAGGGAGAACAAATTGAATGCATTGATGATGCTGTAAATCTTCAAGGCTTTGCGGTGTTCCGAATTGTTTTAAATACTCTTGGGATGCCACTACAATCAGTTCAGCTTGTTCAAGTTGTCGTGCAATTAAATTTGAATCAGCAAATTGTCGTCCACGAATCGCCAAATCGTAGCCTTCTGCTATAAAGTCCACATTTTTATTGGTCAATTGCACATCAATATTAATGGCTGGATATTGCTGTGAAAATTTTGCCAATAAAGGCAGGATGCGATAGTGTCCATAAGGTGTTGGAACACTGATACGAATTAAACCAGAGGGTTGCTGTGTTTGATTTTTGAGTAATTGCTCCGCTTCTAAAATTTGATTCAGTGCTTGCTTACATTCATCAAAATAGATTTTCCCTTGGGTAGTTAAACGGACTTGTCGTGTCGTTCTTACAAACAGCGGTGTCGCTAAATGCTTCTCTAATCGAGCAATGGAGCGACTGACTGCTGCTGGACTCACACCCGCATGCAATGCTGCTTTGGAAAAGCTTTCATATTCTGCAACTAAGCAAAACAATTCGACGCTACTAAACATCATCCGTTTTAGGGGGTGATTCATTCATTACACCATGTAAAAAATGATTTGAGTTATAAGCTATTTAAGCACATAAAAGTAAACAATAAGATGATTCCCATATCTTGTGTGGAGTTATTTTTATGAAATTGTTCTATTCACCAAATGCTTGTTCTTTAGCCCCTCATATTGTTTTAAGAGAGCTTGGACTTCCATTTGATTTAATCAAAGTCGATTTGCAGCAGCATTTAACTGAACTGGGTGAGGACTTTTATCGGCTTAATAAGAAGGGACAAGTACCTGTATTGCAGCTTGATGATGATTCTTTTTTAACGGAAGGTGCTGTGATTAGTCAGTTTCTTGTTGATCAATTCGAACGTAAGGATTTGTTAGCTGAAATAAACAACGTAGAGCGTTATCAGACTCTTTCATGGATGAATTTTATTGCTTCAGAAATTCATAAAGCATATTCACCATTTTTCCATGAGTCTTATGGCGAAGAATCTAAAACTGTCTTTAGTACAATTTTAAATAAACACTATGCATGGGTTGATCAACAATTAGAGGGGCAAAACTATTTAACTGGAAATAACTTCACCATTGCTGATATTTATCTGTTCGTGGTGACACGCTGGGCTGACTTTATTGGTCTTGATCTTGGGCATTTTATTCATTTAACAGCTTTTATGCAGCGAATTGCTCATCGTCAAACGGTTCAAGACGCAATAGCTGCCGAAGCATCTTAGTATTCTTGCCATCTATAAAATTATAAAAGGAGATCCACATGCCTTATATTTTAATTCAAATCACTAAGGAAAATGTCTCTACAGAACAGAAACAACAGTTGATTCAGGAAGCTACGGATTTAGTGGTTCGGGTGCTTGATAAAGACCCAGCAACCACATTTGTGGTGATTGATGAAATTGAAACTGATAATTGGGGCGTTGCCGGCGAATCTGTTTCGACTATATGCAATAGACAAAGAATAGGTACATAAGATGCAAAATAATTCGATAACTGAGATTCAACAGCAACTCGAAAAGTACTTTGATGGCCTGTACTTTTGTGATGTAGATAAGTTGAAGAATGTATTTCATTCCGATGCAACTTATATCAACGCAACGGATGAGCCTATGCTTAAGTTAGATATGGATACTTATTTCTCTATTGTGGAAAAGCGTATTTCACCCGCATCTCAAAACCAATTAAGACAAGATAAGGTTATTGCGATCAATTTGATTCATGATCAGTTAGCGATAGTACATGTTGAATGTGTGATTGAACCTAAATATTTTTATGATGCACTGACATTGGTACAAAAGCAGGGTGAGTGGAAAATTATTTCTAAAGTCTTTCATTATCAACTTTTAGCGGACTAATTAAGCATCTTCCCAAAAGATAATTCGATTGGAAAAGGGATCAGTTACACTTAATTCTAAAGTTTCCCAATCTGTTTTTTCAACTTGAGGTTTAGCGAACTTATAATCCTTAACCTCAAGTTCATTCTTTAACAAACTCAGATTTTCCCAGTAAATACGAATTGCGCTATGCGGACTCGCATCACCAAAATGTTCAGATAAATGAAGAATACAATTATCTTTGGAAATTTGTATATAAACAGGGAAGTTATCCCCAAATGTGTGTTGCCAGTCGATTTGAAAGCCTAAGTAGTCAAGATAAAATGATTGTGCGAGTTCAATATCAAAGATACGAAAAATAGGGATGATTGAACCATTTTGCATGTTTATTCCTTATTAACGAACACCAAACTGTTGAGTCCAGTAACTCTTTTGTTTGGCGGTATGATCTAATGTACAAGCCACTGCGTAATCTGTAAATTTTGGGTGCATTAAATTACTACAATGCACAGGGCTGGCAAGCCATACTGCCATGACTTCATTTAAGCTTTTTTGCCCTCGTGCGACATTCTCACCACCACCACGACCTTTAAAGCCATATTGTTTTAAACGTGCTTTTAAATCTAATCCTGTTGTGCTGATATGCCCGAGAAAGGCATGATTTGCCATATCTTCAGCGTGAGCAAAAGCACTGTGATATAGGTGTTGATTCCATTTTAATGGCGCAGCAGCGGGGTAATGTTGTTGACCACATTGGCGCGAATGTTGTCGAATCTCATTAATCGCATTCATGATCATTTGTTGATAAGCAGGATTTTGTATATCTTTGCAATGGATTTCTGTTGTTGCAATTTGAATCTGTGGTACAGAGACTAAGTTTTCTTCAGTCGTTGCGGTTTGTGGCGCATTAGCATTACAAGCAGAGAGTATAAAAAATAAAGGAAACAAATAAAGTGGGCTGCGATAATTCATTGTAAATATCTTTAATTATTTTAATCTTTTTATCATACGCTAAGGTGTAAGCAGCGGGCAATTTACCCAGAACAAAAAAGCGAGTACACGACTCGCTTTTTTGTTACTCAACATTATGAAGTGCCTTGCAATGCTTTTAGATCTTCCAATACTTGTTCAGCATGACCAGCAGCTTTAACTTTGCGATAGCTTTTCACTAATTGTTTGTTGTGAAAAATAAAAGTTGAACGCTCAATGCCCATGACTTGTTTGCCATACATATTTTTTTCTTTGATGACATCAAAATGTTTGCATAACACTTCTTCTTTATCACTAATTAAATCAATTGTGAGCGCTTGTTTTTCAGTAAAGTTTTGATGTGCTTTAACTGAATCTCTTGATACTCCAATAATTTGACAATTTAAGGCATCAAACTGATCTTTTAAGCAAGAAAATCCAACAGCTTGAGTCGTACAACCAGGGGTTGAATCTTTAGGATAGAAATAAATGACAAGCCATTCGCTGCCTAACTCAGCAAGATTGACTTCACCTTGTGTAGTTGGAAAAGTATGATTCGGTAATTCAATATTCTCGGACATTTTTATTCCTTCCATAAAGCTAAGCGTGATCTAGTTCAAGTGGTAAAAAAGCATATTCTTCATGATAAACAATATCTCTTTGTCTTACAGGAATTGCTTTGTTAAAAATTGGCCCATCTATAACAGTAGTATGAAATTCACCACCTTCTCCACATGGGTCTATCCCGCGATTTTCTAATTCTTGAATATAGTCGAGAGTGAGAATTTTACCTAGATCTTCTGTTTTCATGCCTAGTTTAAGATTAACTGTCACGACGATACTGCGAAATCCTAAACGAATAAACTCCTCAACTACTTCACGGTGAGGACGTAACCAAAGGGGCATACCCAATTTAAGCCCAACATGTTGAGTTACACGATCATGCCAACATCCATGTTGTGGCATATCTAAATCACCTGTGACTAGCACTTCAGCACCTTGCTGTTTTGCTTGTTGTAAAAGCTCAATAAATTTACTTTCGTAATCAGCCCAACTTGAAGAAGTCATAAATACAGGTAAACCAATCGCATCTGCTTGTGCTTGAATAATATCGAGTGGCATTGCGTGTGAACGAGAGCGTTGACCTTGTTCTTCTAGCATTACAATTAGTCCAATCACGCTGCCAGATTGCATAGCATGGTATAAAGCGAGGGAGCTGTCTTTGCCACCGCTAAAAGAGACAATCGAGTGCCTTTGATTGGCATTAATTTTCCATTGGTCTTGCATAATATAATTCAATCGATTCAAAATAAAAGAAATTTTAGCAGAACTCATAAAAAAGCCTGCATCAATGCAGGCTTTTGGGCTTGGCTCAAAGTTAAGACTTTGGTGCTTGTTGTTGAGCTGCTTTCATTGCTTCTTCAGTTAACTTTTCAAGCTTAGACACCAGTGGTGCACCTAAGCAAGCTTGTAATTCTTTATTTTGTTGCTGTACAAATGCTAAAGAACTTGGGCTTTTCTTCGCATTGATCGCGCTTTGAATTTCCCATTTTTGAGCTTCAGTTACTTTCCCTTGAGCATCAATTTGGCAACCACAAAATTTACTCACTTCCGCAGCTGATAACTTGCCACCTTTAGTGGTTTGTTCCTTACAGACGTTAATCAATGCAGATTTTACATTGGTACTTTTATATGCTGCTTGTAATGGATTATCAGCTGCGTGAGTTGCCATTGAAAATAAAGCAGTCGCTGACATCATTGTAGAAAGAATAAGATTTGATTTTAAAAACTTCATATATTGTACCTAATGATTGCCCTATATCATCTATTCGGTATAGCGTGTAGGGTCCGCAATACCTGCTTCAATAAAACCTTGTTGGCGTAAACGGCAACTGTCGCATTTGCCACACGCACGTCCTTGAGCATCTGCCTGATAGCAGGATACTGTTTGGCTATAGTCTACGCCATGTTCGATGCCTAAGCGTATAATATTCGCTTTGGATAAATGTAACAAAGGTGTTTCAATTTTAAGGGGTTTTCCTTCCACGCCTGCCTTTGTTGCCAAACGCGCAAGATTGGCAAAAGCGTCAATAAATTCTGGGCGGCAATCTGGATATCCTGAATAATCAACAGCATTGACACCAATGACAATGGCTTGAGCGTCAAAAACTTCTGCTGCTGCTAGGGCATATGAAAGGAAAATGGTGTTACGCGCTGGAACATAAGTTACAGGAATCCCTTCTTGTAATTGTTCAGGTACATCAATGTTATGATCTGTAAGCGCAGAGCCGCCTAAATTGCCTAAATCAATATTAATCACACGATGTTCTACACCTGCACGTTGTGCAAGTGCTTTGGCTGCATCAAGCTCGGTCGTTGAGCGTTGCCCATACATAAAGCTTAATGCAATACAATCATAATTTGCTTGTGCCCAAGCAAGACACGTTGTTGAGTCTAAGCCGCCAGACAATAATACGATGGCACGAGAACGCATATTATTTTCCATGATTCAACCTAAAAATAAATTTGATAAAAGTCGATCTATTTTGCAGAACGGATATGTTTAGTATTTTAACGACCAGATTCATCATTCCATAACAGTTTATGCAACTGTAATTGAAAGCGAACAGGGAGATGGTCATCTAAAATCCACTGTGCTAAATCGCGAGCCAAAGCAGGCAATCCGACAGCACCTTTTTCGATAGCAAAGGCTGGTGAGAACCATACCGTACTTACTTTATCTTGCAACTGAAATTGTTCAAGTTGCTGTTTTGACCACTCATAGTCAGCACGATTACAAATCACAAATTTAATCTGGTCATGTGGGGTGAGATGGTCAAGATTACTATATAAATTACGATGGTCTTCTTTTGACGTTGGTGTTTTTAAATCCAACACTTTGGAAACACGAGAGTCAACTTTCGATACATCTAAAGCACCACTGGTTTCAAGGGAAACTTCAAATCCAAGATCACAAAGACGTTGTAATAAAATCAGACAGTTTGGTTGTGCAAGCGGTTCACCACCTGTCACACAGATATAAGGTGTTTTATGTTGGCTTGCTGTTTCGATAATCTGTTCAAGGGATAAACGTTCACCACCTTCAAAGGAATAAGTCGTATCACAATAACTACAACGTAAAGGACAACCCGTTAAACGAATAAAAACGGTCGGTAAACCAAAAGTATTCGCTTCGCCTTGCAAAGAATAGAAGATCTCGGTAATACGTAAACCAGCCGCAGGATCAGACACAGGAATTGCAGAAGAGCGTAAGGAAGCCATAAATTGTTACCACAAACAGTTGCTACATAAGCAGCAAGTACATAAAAAACAAAATCTCTACGACCATAGCTGATCGTAGAGACGAGGAGCGATGAAACTCCGAGAAACGTTATAAATTAGTCTGCACGTAATAAATCGTTCAAGCTAGTTTTTGCACGTGTTTTCGCATCTACTTTTTTCACAATAATTGCAGCATAAAGGCTGTAAGTACCACATTTCGATGGAAGGCTACCTGCAACAACGACTGAACCTGCTGGTACGCGACCGTAGTGAATCTCACCTGTTTCACGATCAAAGATTTTAGTTGATTGGCCAATGAATACACCCATTGAAATCACTGAACCTTCTTCAACAATCACGCCTTCAACGATTTCTGAACGAGCACCGATGAAGCAGTTGTCTTCAATAATCGTTGGATTTGCTTGTAATGGTTCGAGTACACCACCGATACCAACACCACCAGATAAATGAACGTTTTTACCGATTTGAGCACACGAACCCACAGTTGCCCATGTATCCACCATGGTGCCTTCATCTACATAAGCACCAATATTGACATACGATGGCATCAATACGACATTTTTCGCTTGGAAGCTACCACGACGAGCAACAGCAGGTGGTACAACACGGACACCAGCAGCTTTAAATTGTTCTTCAGTCCAACCTGAATATTTTGTTGCAACCTTGTCATAAAACTGTAGATCACATGCTTCGATTGGTTGGTTGTCATTCAGTTTGAATGAAAGTAAAACAGCTTTTTTTAGCCATTGGTGAACAACCCACTCACCATCGATTTTTTCAGCGACACGAAGTGTACCATTGTCTAAACCTGTTAGTGCTTCTTCAACAGCTTGACGAATTTCAGTAGGGCAATCTGCTGCACTGTAGTTTGCACGGTCTTCAAAGGCTTGTTCAATGATTGTAGAAAGCTGAGACATGATCTTCATTCTTCCAAAAATAAATTTCCGAGATTTTACACTAATTTGACACAAGAATCTTTGAAAAAAGTCGTTACAATAAATTGTTTTAAATATAGCAATAAGATTGTAATAAACTCGGAGTGTATTGTTTTTTATCCATAATTTATGAATACACAATTACTCTGAATTTGTATCAAAAAATAACAAAAAGTAATCAGTTTCTGTATAAAAAAATAGCGTTCACTCTATTAAGATGTGATTACACAAACAATTATATGTAAAAGAGTATTTTTTGAGGAGACATCAATGAAAGCTTTGCGTGTTGTGTTAGCAGCGAGTGTTTTAACAGCAATTGCAGGTTCTACATTTGCAGCTGATGAGCAAGTTGTGAAGGAATCAGTTTATGCATTCCCTTCTTATTTAAATCCAGTTTCAGTTCGTGCTGAGGTAGGTACAACAGGTTACGGTGGTGCAATTTCTTACCGTGTCAATCCTTATGTAGCTTTAAGTCTTGGTTATAATGGTGGCGATATTTCATGGTCTGATGATGTCAAAATTGATGGCACCAAATATGATCTTGATATGGAGAATAACAACACATATTTAAATGCTGAACTTTATCCATGGGGTGCGAGTCAAAATGCGTTCGCTCGTTCGCTTTATGTAGCAGCAGGTGTTGGGTATCTTGATAATGATTATGATCTTCAGAAACGTACATCAGCAGGTCGTACTTTAACAATTGACAACAATGATTATGAAGTTGTTAATCCTGGGCAAGAGGGTGGTGTACGTGGCAAAATGTCATATAAAAATAACATCGCGCCTTATGTCGGTTTAGGTTTGAATGCACCAGTGTATAAAAATATTGGTTTGTTTGGTGAAGTTGGTGCTTACTACACAGGTAACCCTGACGTAAAACTTGATGCTTACAACTTAAAAGGTGTTACTGGAGCTAAGCCGATTGATCAGGCAGTTGCTGATGAGCAAGACAAAATTGCTAACAAAAGTAAGTATGAGTGGATGCCAGTGGCTAAAGTGGGTGTGAGCTTTAAGTTCTAATCCACCAACTCTACATAAAAAAACGAGCTTTAGGCTCGTTTTTTTATGCTCAAATTTTAGGTCAAAATAAATAGCTAATAGTAGTAGCCATTCATTTTGGTTGATTTATTCTTCGGGATAAGCCACTTTTTTAAGTTCTTTGATGTTTGTTTTTGGAGAACACAAAGAAATAAACTCATAACCATAGCCACGTAAAAGATGCCCTTTACGCACAGCAATCCATGTTGTATTCACTCCAAAAACATCAGTTTTTAATTGTTCTAAGCGATAATCTTTGTCTGTGTCATAAGCGACATCATTGACAATACCAACCCCCATATTGAGTTCTACATAGGTTTTAATGACGTCGGCATCTAAGGCGGACATCACGATATCGGCATGTAGATGAGCATCTTCAAATGCCTTATCGATTTTAGAACGCCCAGTAAAGCCACCGTGATATGTAATCAATGGATATTCGGCTAAAACATCTAAACTAATTTTATCTAACTTAGTCAAAGGGTGGTCTTTAGGTGTAATGATACTATGATGCCATTCATAATAAGGTACGCTTGCTAAGTTCTCTTCTGTTGTCAAAGATTCAGTTGCGATACCAATATCTGCTTCGCCTTGGAGTAGCATTTCTGCGATTTCAACAGGACTCGCTTGTTGTAAAACCAAATGTACTTTTGGGAATAATTTTTTAAATTGATTCACAATCGGTGGAAGAACATACCGTGCTTGGGTATGCGTTGTTGCAATTGTTAAAGTGCCTTCATCAACTTTATTAAAGTCATCAGCAAGACGTTTAATATTATCAGCATCGACTAACATCCGTTCCACGATGCTTAATAACGATTGACCTGGTTCAGTCAAACCGAGCAAGCGTTTACCTTTACGTACAAAGAGTTGTACACCTAACTCATCTTCTAAATCTTTAATGTGCTTACTGACACCAGATTGGGAGGTATAAAGTGCCGCAGAAGCTTCAGTTAAATTAAAGTTTTGGCGAACAGTTTCTCGAATAATTCTGAGTTGTTGAAAGTTCATAATAATTTTTCCACATAAAAGATGAGGAACGATCAAATTTATTTAACCGCCCTCAAGATATTATTCTAAGCAACTTGAGTCGTTTGGTCTGCAAATAAATGAAGTTGAGCAGCACTAATCCAGACTGTTTGATTTGGTCTAAATTGATGTAAATTTGCTTCTTCTACACTAAGTAAAATCTCAATGGTGCGTCCACTGCGATCTTGTAATTCCGCAATCACTTTGCCCGCAATCCAGACCTCACGTATAAACGTTGCCTCAATCGTATTCGCTTGGGGACGGGTATGAATATGTAATTCATTTGGTCGTGCAAATGCAATCACTTTTCCTTGCGGTGCTTCTAATGAGGTTGGCAGTTGGATTCGATCATCACCAATGCGAATGATACCGCTAGTATGTTCGCCTTCAAAACGATTTGCTTGACCTAAGAAATCAAAAACAAAGGGTGTTGCTGGCTTTTCATAAACTTCACGAGGCGAACCAATTTGTTCAACATCGCCTTTATTCATGACAATAATTTGGTCTGCGACTTCCAAAGCCTCTTCTTGGTCATGTGTAACAAAAATAGATGTGATATGTAGTTCATCATGTAAGGTTCGTAACCAACGGCGTAATTCTTTACGAACTTTGGCATCAAGTGCACCGAAAGGCTCATCAAGTAATAAAACACGTGGTTCTACCGCAAGGGCGCGTGCCAATGCAATACGTTGACGTTGTCCACCTGAAAGTTGAGCAGGGTAACGATCAGCTAAGAATCCAAGTTGAACCAAATCTAATAAGCGCGTGACACGTTTTTTAATTTCGGCTTCTGATGGACGAGTTGCACGTGGGCGAACGCGTAAACCAAAAGCGATATTATCAAACACAGTCATATGGCGGAATAAAGCATAGTGCTGAAATACAAAACCAACCTGACGTTCACGAACATGGATATTTGTGGCATCTTCGCCTTCAAGTAAAACTTGACCATTATCAGCAGATTCTAAACCCGCAATGATGCGTAATAATGTTGTTTTTCCACAGCCTGAAGGACCAAGCAAAGCAACTAATTCACCTTCAGGAAAGTCTAAAGAGATATTTTTGAGTGCATGGAATGCACCGAAATGTTTTTCAATATTTTTAACTTGAATACTCATGTGTTCATTCCTTAGTGATTCGGTTGATGTTCATTTGCTTGGTCTTGGCGTATTTCTAACCAAGTTTTCAAGATCAATGTGATAATCGCTAAAAATGCCAGTAACGAAGACACAGCAAATGCAGCACTAAAGGTATATTCGTTATAAAGGATTTCAACGTGTAACGGCAGGGTATTGGTTTCACCACGGATGTGTCCTGAAACCACAGACACTGCACCAAACTCACCCATTGCACGGGCATTACACAGAATCACACCGTAAATCAAACCCCATTTAATATTTGGTAGGGTCACTTTCCAAAAGGTTTGCCAACCAGAGGCGCCCAGTACAATCGCAGCTTCTTCTTCTTCAGTTCCTTGTGCTTCCATGAGTGGAATTAATTCACGAGCAACAAAAGGAACAGTAATAAAAATTGTGGCTAAAACAATGGCAGGTACGGCATAAAGAATTTTAATATCGTGATCCATTAACCAACCGCCAACCCAACCTTGAGAACCAAAAATTAGAACCAACATTAAACCTGCAATTACAGGGGAGACTGAAAATGGCATGTCAATAATGGTGGTTAGGATCGCTTTGCCACGGAATTGGAATTTAGCCACAGCCCAAGCAGCCGCGACACCAAAAACTACATTAACCGGTACAGCAATCGCTGCTGTTAGTAAGGTTAGTTTGACTGCCGACAGGGTGTCTGAATCAGTTAAGGCATTGATGTAAACTGAAAGACCTTGTTTAAATGCTTCAACAAAAACCAAAATGAGCGGCAGTATCAAGCAACTTAGGAAGAAAATCAGTGCAATACTAATTAATGTATAGCGGACCCATGTTGGTTCACGGGTTGAATCACGAGACTGCAACTTTACGGCTAAAGCATTGCTATTGGTATTTAAACTCATTGAGCAGTTCTCCCTGTACGACGACTCGCCCATGCTTGTACTAAATTAATTAAAAATAAAATGGCAAAAGAGAGAACAAGCATGACGACAGCAATCGTAGTCGCTCCAGCATAATCATATTCTTCTAAACGAGAGATGATCATGAGGGGGGCAATTTCAGTCTTATAGGGTTGATTCCCTGCAATAAAAATAACTGAACCATATTCACCAACACCGCGGGCAAATGCCAAAGCAAAGCCTGTTAAAAGTGCAGGGAATAGGATGGGTAAAATGATTTTAGTAATGGTCTGCCAACGATTTGCACCGAGTGCAGAAGCTGCTTCTTCAAGTTCAGTTTCAATGTCACTCAAAACAGGTTGTACGGTACGTACTACAAACGGTAAACCAATAAAAATTAATGCAAGGGTAATACCAATCGGGGTGTAAGCCACTTGAATTCCCAGAGGTTCAAGATATTGACCAATCCAACCTGTAGGTGCATATAACGAGGTTAATGCAATTCCTGCAACTGCGGTAGGCAAAGCAAAAGGTAAATCGACCAAAGCATCTACGATTCTTTTACCTGGGAAATTATAACGAACCAAGCACCAAGCTAGCAGTATGCCAAAGATTACATTGACTAAAGAAGCGATCAATGCAGCACTAAAGCTGAGTTGTAACGATTTTAAAATTCTTTCTGAAGTAAGAATTTCCCATAATCCATCCCATCCAATCCCTAAAGATTTGATAAATACAGCTGATAAAGGAATAAGTACGATAAAAGATACATAAGCGAGGGTGAAGCCCAAAGACAGACCAAACCCAGGCAGCACTCGGGAACGCTGCGACATGATATTTCCTCAAAGAGAAATATTTGCTAAAACCAGCAAATAAATAACACTAAAACCAAAAAATACTGAGAGCGGAATCTAGGCAAATTTCAAATTAAAATTTGCCTGACTCATTCGAGCTACAGGTTGCAGTTTTTTTTCAGGCAACATGTAATTAAGGATGTCTGGAAAAGGGCCAAATCCAGATGCCACATTGATGTGACCTACTTGCCCCAAATTGATTGGTGTCAGTTTCCAAGCTTGAGCCAGTTGTAAAGCATCGAAATAACCTAACCAAGGATCATTTTCACTGATTAATAAAGTGGTTGGCACATCAATATTAAGCTGATGGAAATACTGTTTGTAATCAGTCAAGCTGTGACGAGCAAAGCCCGCTTCGCCAAACCGTGCAGGATTTGCAGGTGCAACCAAAATTAATTTTTTTACTTTTGTTTGTAACTCTGGATGTTCAGCTAAAGCAGCAACACTGGTTAAACAGCCAAAGCTATGAGCAACAATTTGTATTGGTGCTTCTATAGTTGCAACGGTTTTGACAAATTGAGTAACCCATTCGTTTAAAACGGGTCGGTCCCAATGTTTCTGTTGAACACGAGAGCTAGACACGAGTTGTTGTTGTAACCAAGATTGCCAATGTTGAGCTTCGCTACCACCAACACCAGGAACAATTACGGTATGAATCATGTCCGCTCTCCTTATTTACCTAATTAGTAAATTATTTTGTGGTGCTGTTGATCTTGACGATTTGATCGAAAATACCGCCATTATCAAAATGAGTTTTTTGTACTTTTGTCCAACCACCAAATTCCTTATCAATCGTGACAAGTTTGAGTGGTTTAAATGTGGTGCTGTATTTCTTTAAAACAGCTGCATTACGAGGACGGTAGAAATTACGTGCTGCAATTTCTTGACCTGCTGGAGAATATAAGTAGTTCAAATAGCCACGAGCGATTTGTAAATTACCTTTTTTCTCAGCATTTTTTTCTACAACCGCTACTGGAGGTTCAGCCAAAATTGAAAGTGACGGTGTAACAATCTCAAATTTACCCGGTTGTTCACGTACTGCTAGAAATGCTTCATTTTCCCAAGCCAGTAAAACATCACCGATGCCGCGTTCAGCAAATGTAGTGGTTGCGCCACGTGCACCTGAATCAAGTACTTTGGTTTGTTTGTAAATTTGGCGAACAAATTCTTGTGCCTTAGCATCGTTACCACCTTTTTGGTGTTTTGCCCATGCCCAAGCACCTAAGTAGTTCCAACGTGCACCACCCGATGTTTTTGGATTTGGTGTAATAATTTCTACACCTGGTTTAACCAGATCACCCCAATCTTTAATTTGTTTTGGGTTACCTTTACGCACAAGGAAAACAATTGTTGAGGTGTAAGGAGTGGAATTATTTGGTAATTTCTTCTGCCAATCAGCTGGAAGTAATTTTGCATTTTCTGCGATTTCATCAATATCCGCAGCAAGTGCTAGTGTTACGACATCAGCATTTAGACCATCAATAACGGCACGCGCTTGTTTACCTGAACCGCCATGAGATTGCTTAAACTCAATATCCTGTCCTGTACGCTGTTTCCAGAATGTACCGAATTGCTTATTAAAATCTGTATATAGCTCACGAGTTGGGTCATAAGACACATTTAAAAATTCTTGTGCCGCAAATGAAGAAACTGAAAGTAATGCGGCAATAACACCGACTTTAACTTGAGAAAAACGCATGAAAAACCCCTTAAATCGATCTGTTATCAGCAGACCTTCAATCATTGTTTGGAATATGGATGCAGCATAGCGCCAGTTTTTTTGCAAAAAAAATAATTAAAATCGAATTTGATATGAGTAAAAAAGAAATATAAAAAAGAGATAACCTATGCTGAATTTCTGATAATTGTTTTGTATATAGCTATAAAACAAGATGTTGACTTTGATTCATGTTGAATGTTTATCTAAAAATGAGTTTCGGCAGATTAAGCATGAATATCTTCAGAAAGTCCTTGCTAATTCGAGTTGTTCATAAACGATAGGATTCTAGATCATAATTAATGAGGTATGGATTGTGTACATGCTTTTGCCACACTTAAGTTTCAGGGTATGATGACGATGTATTTGAGACTGAATTTTTGATCATGCAGTGTTATAAAAATGGACAATTGATTGATTCGATTCCATTGTTAGATCGAGCCTTTCATTATGGAGATGGCTGCTTTACCACTGCGCGAATTTTTCAAGATACGTTTGAACTAAAACAATTACACTTTGCTCGTTTGGCATTGGCTTGCCAAAGATTAAGTCTTGATGTGGATTTATCGCTCATAGATAGATCCTTAGCACAACTACAACAACGGCATTTTACCTTGAATGGCACTTTAAAAATCGTGATTAGTCGGGGCGAGGGAGATCGAGGATACAGTCTGCCGCTACATGCTGCTGATGTTTATGTTTGGTATTACCCCAAAGTCATGCAAGTTTTTCAACCAGAGTGGATTGAGAGTGGAGTACTTAATCATGCTCTAGGTTTGAATATGCCGCATTTAGTGGGTTTAAAAACATTAAACCGTTTAGAACAAGTGTTATTAAAGCAGGAAGCTGACCATCTGGGGTGGCTTGAAGCATTGGTAACCGATGTACAAGGTTATATTGTAGAAGGGGTGAGCAGTAATTGTTTTATTCGTATAAATGACCGATGGATTACACCAGAACTTCGTTATAATGGCGTCCATGGCGTCATGCGAGCTAAGATTCTATCTCGTATGAAGCAACAGAATATTGAATGTGAACAAGGTTGTGTAGAGATTAATGATATTGAACGTATTCAAAGTCTATTTTTCTGCAATGCTTTACATCCAATGAAAGCAGTTATTCGATTTAATGGTCGGGCTTTTGAGCAGCAACCCTACCTTGATTTATTTGAAACATTGAAACTTAGCCAGATTGATTAATATGCCAAAGCCACCAACAACCCCAGCCAAAACAAAGAAAAAGCCAAAAGCTCAACCGAAGTCTAAGTTTTCTATCAAAGCCTTATTGATTGTAATCGTCGTCTTTCTTTTGCTCGTATTCGGTGTGCTTTGGGCAAGCTTATTTAAGAACTATCCAGTCGAAGGGAAAAAGCAGGTTCTGGTCATTTCTTCGGGAGATACTTACTCAAAATTTATTGATCATCTAGCCAAAGAAAACAAAGTTAATTTCCCTATTATTTTAAAGATTTATCAAAAATTTATGATTCATGACAGTTTGAAAGCTGGTGTGTATGAAATCAATAAAGGGATGAGTGTTCGTCAAGTACTTGATATGCTATCTGATGCTGAAAATGCACAAATGAATCGTATTTTGGTGATTGAAGGGACAACTTTTAAACAATTGCTACAGAATTTAAAGAAAGATCCTAATGTTAGCAAGACTATTTTAGATCTACCACAAGACCAATTATTAAAAGCTTTAGATATTTCTTATTCACACCCTGAAGGTTTATTTGCACCAGATACTTATTTCTTTGCCAAAGGCGAAACAGATAAGAAAATCTTAACGGATTTATATCGTCGCCAAATGAAATCATTAGATGAAGCTTGGGCAAAAAAAGCACCGAACTTACCCTATAACGATAAATATCAAGCTTTAATCATGGCTTCGATTATTGAAAAAGAAACCAGTTTAGATAGTGAACTAGAACAAGTTTCAGGTGTGTTTGTACGTCGTTTAAAAATTGGTATGCGCTTACAAACTGATCCAACTGTAATCTATGGTATGGGGGATAATTATAAGGGGAATATCACTCGTAATGATTTACGGACAGCAACGCCTTATAATACATACACGATCAATGGTTTGCCGCCAACTCCGATTGCATTACCAAGTAAAAAAGCGATTGAAGCAGCAATGCATCCAGATGACGCTAAAAATATTTACTTTGTTGCTACAGGTAATGGTGGGCATAAATTTACAGCTTCTTTAGAAGATCATAATCGTGCAGTTCAAGAATATTTAACTGCGTTACGTGCAAAGCAAAAGTAGGATGAATGATGTTTATTAGTTTTGAAGGTACGGAAGGTGTAGGTAAGACGACACTCATCCGTAAAATTCATCAGTACTTTGAACAGCAAGGTAAAGAAGTCGTTTTGACGCGTGAACCGGGTGGAACGCCGTTAGCTGAAGAGATTCGCTCTTTATTATTAGCGGTGAATCATGAAGAGCAAATGAGTCATGATACTGAGTTGTTATTGATTTATGCAGCACGTGCGCAACATTTACAACAAGTCATTATCCCTGCTTTAAATGTAGGTAAGATCGTTTTAAGTGATCGTTTTACTGATGCAAGTTTTGCATATCAATGTTCTGGACGTGGTTTAAGTCAGGAAAAGTTGCAATTATTAAATCAAACTTTTGTGGCGAAAATGCCGAATATTACCTTTTGGTTGGATGCGCCGATTGAGTTGGGCATGACGCGTGCGAGAGAGCGCGGGGCATTGGATCGTTTTGAGCAAGAGAAGTTGAGTTTCTTTGCTAAAGTGCGTGCGGGTTATGAGATATTGTGGCAAGCAGAGCCTGAACGGATGAAGCGTTTGGATGCGACTCAGAATGCGGATTTGGTGTTTGAAGAGGCTTTGCGCTATCTTTAACATAGGCATTCTTGAATTGATAAAAAATGAAGCGATATCTACAACAAGATTTGAATCAGGGTCTTAATTTATTTATTGCTGTAATAACAAATATACTGATCCTGTATATTTGTTATCCATATTTTACAAGGCATATTGTCCATACAGCACCAAATACCTTTTTTATCATATTAAATTCTATCTCTATTTATTTAGCATTTAAAACTTCAACGTATAAACTTTTTATTCCAGTCAAAATAATATTTATTATGATGTTTGCTTTTTCTATTGCCGCTTTAAGCGTTTGGGCGTTAAGAATAAATGAATACCCATATTTTTTTGAAGTTAGGGAATTATTTTTTATATTACTTTTACCATTAGGTGGTTTTATCTGGATGAAGTTATATGTTGTAATTCCTATTATTACAGTGATCTATATTGCGATCATCTTTTATTTAAAAGGAAAAATAGTCTGAATCTATCATTGATTCAGACTATATAAACAATTATGGTTTATTCACCAACGGCTGTTCCACTTTAAAATTTGGTGGTGTTAAAACCGTCTTACGAATCTCATTCGAGAGCTCTGGATAATCCAGTGTGTAATGCAAACCACGTGATTCCTTGCGTTCCATTGCGCAACGTACAATCATTTCCGAAACCAGAACTAGGTTACGTAATTCAATCAAGTTTTTACTGACACGGTAGCCTTGATAATATTCGTTGATTTCACGTTTCAACATTTCGATGCGGTGTAAAGCACGTTGCAAACGTTTAGTGGTGCGAACAATACCCACATAGTTCCACATGGTTGAACGTAATTCATCCCAGTTTTGCAAGATGACAACATCTTCATCTGCATCAGTCACTTGAGATTCATCCCAAGAGGGTACATCTGGAAATTCAAAGCTAACATTATGTTTGCTTTGAATATCTTCTGCTGCACTCATGCCATAAACGAAACATTCAAGCAGTGAGTTACTTGCCATACGGTTAGCGCCGTGTAAGCCAGTATATGAAGTTTCGCCAATCGCATATAAACCATCTAAGTCAGTTTGGCTATGCTCATCTACAACGACACCACCACAGGTATAGTGCGCTGCTGGAACAACGGGAATCATATCTTTGGTAATATCAATCCCAAGTTCGAGCAAGCGTGCATAAAGCGTAGGGAAGTGCTCAGTGATAAATTCAGGTGATTTATGTGTGATGTCTAACCAAACATGACGAATACCTAGACGTTTGATTTCATAGTCAATTGCACGTGCAACAATATCACGTGGCGCAAGTTCAGCACGCTCATCAAGGCGTAACATAAAACGTTCACCATCAGGCAAACGTAGATACGCACCCTCACCACGCATGGCTTCGGTAATGAGAAAAGAACGCGCTTTCGGATGATACAAACATGTTGGATGGAATTGGTTAAATTCCATATTGGCAACACGACAACCAGCTCGATAAGCCATCGCGATACCATCACCGGTCGCAATGTCAGGGTTAGAAGTATAGAGATAAGCTTTCATTGCACCACCACAGGCCAAAGCTGTGAAAGGGGCTAAGAATGTATGAACTTGTTCTGTTTTTTCATTTAATGCATATAAACCAATCGCACGATTATTTTTGTCGAGATGACCAAGCTTGTGTAGTGTGATGAGATCAATCGCAATATAATTTTCAAAAATTGTAATATTTTTTCGTTCTTTAGCACGTTCAACGAGAGTAGTTGAAATTGCCTTACCTGTTGCATCAGCAGAATGAATGATGCGGCGTTGTGAATGACCACCTTCACGGGTGAGGTGTAATTGCTCATCATCATCTAAAGTGAATTGAACACCTTGCTTTAATAAGAAATCAACAGAAGGCTTGCCGCCTTCGACTGTATGTTTAACGGCATCTAATTCACAAAGATGTCCGCCTGCAATCATAGTGTCATTAATATGTTGTTGAATTGAATCAGTCTCGTCTAAGACCGCTGCAACACCACCTTGAGCATAAAAAGTACTGGCTTCTGTGAGCTCAGCTTTTGCTAAAATGGCAATGTTGTAATGACTCGGTAAAGAGAGTGCAAGACTTAAACCTGCACCGCCACTGCCCACAATTATCACGTCAAAATGGTGAATTGTTTTTAAATCAGGCATGTCGATCTGCTTCAGTTTTAAACGTTCGCTAATGACAACGCTTTTTAACAAAAAAGGCAAGTGCCAATCTGCCTAGAATTGAACGATTTTTTAGCGAATGTAAACAATTTTTACTGATATGAATTGTCAATCACCTTAAAGTCTAACAAGGATAAGTATTCAATATATCGTTTTAATCTAATATTAAGCTGCCCACGATAAAACGTTAATAAGCTTATAAATCATGGAGACTTTCTCCATAATTTATTCACATTTCAATATGCTACATCGTTGTATGCATTGAAAATATCAACATATTTTTACGAAGATTACAGTTGGGTTATGATACAAACATAATCTTAATATTCTATAGATCATTAGTACGTAGGTTCTCACTTCATGAAAAGTCGCTATTTACAACAAGGAATGTATGCTGCGGTATTTACGGTTGCTGCAGTACAGGTTAATGCTGCTTCACCAGTAGATTTTTCAAATCTCGTTGAGCAGGTGAGTCCTGCGGTTGTCAGTGTCAATGTTGTAAAAAAAATGACTCAGGAAGAGTTGTTACAGCAGCAAGTGCCTGAAATTTTAAGACGTTTTTTTGGTAATCAAGTCATTATCCCTCAACAACAAGGGCCACAAGAAAAAACTGCATACGGTAGTGCATTTTTTATTAGTAAAGATGGTTATCTCGTTACAAACCACCATGTGATTGAAAATGCGTCTCGTATCAGTATTACTTTAAACGATCGACGTGAACTTGATGCAACTTTGGTTGGTAGTGATGAGCGCACTGATGTTGCTGTGCTTAAAGTAAATGGTGCAAATTTCCCGGAATTAAAAATTGGTAATGTAAACCAGTTAAAAGTTGGTGAGCCTGTTTTAGCAATTGGTTCGCCCTTTGGCTTTGATTATTCAGCTTCAGCAGGGATTGTGAGCGCTAAATCTCGAAATATGAGTGGTGAAACGTCAGTACCGTTCATTCAAACAGATGCTGCATTAAACCCTGGTAACTCTGGTGGTCCTTTATTTAACCAACGAGGTGAAGTGGTTGGTGTTAACTCGCGTATCTTTAGTGGTACTGGCGGTTATATGGGCTTGTCATTCTCTATTCCTATTGATGTCGCTATGGATGTAGTCCAACAGCTTAAAACCAATGGTAAAGTGACTCGTTCATACCTTGGCGTGATGTTGCAAGATATTGATCGTAACCTTGCAGAAGCATACAAATTACCAAAACCAGAAGGCTCATTGATTAATCAAGTTACACCGAAGTCACCCGCTGAAAAAGCAGGTTTAAAGTCTGGGGATGTGATTTTAAAAATTAATGGTTCTTCTATTTCCCGTACTAGCGATTTGTTAAATGTATTAAATCGTGTAGCACCTAGTCAGACTGTTCAATTAGAAGTATTACGTGACGATAAAGTCCGTATTATTTCAGCAACTTTAGGTACTGCACCAGACGATACGCCAGCCGCTGAGGATAAAAACAATCCAACCAGTGGTCTAGGAATGAGCATCCGTAATTTGACGCCTGAAGAGCAAGCAAAATTGGATGTCCGTGGTGGGATATTGGTGCAGGATGTTAAACGCGGTAGCTTAGCATCATTGTCAAACATTGTTGCAGGTGATGTTATCCTTCAAGTGAATGGTACACCTATTTTAAATAGTCAAATGTTTGTAAAAACAATGGCGGCTCTACCAAAAAATAGTGTTGCTCGAGTAGCTATTATTCGCCAAGGCCAGCGTGCAATTTTAGGTTTACGTTTGCCTTAAGCTATTGTTAGTTTTTTTTAAACCACCCTGAAAATAGGGTGGTTTTTATTTTGTAATGTATAAGTGTTTAGATTAGTGTATGCGACTGAGCTTGGATTGACGAAATAAGTAGGTTTATGAGTACTATTTTTGATTTGAGAATAACTGTACAACCTGAACATATTGATGTTTTAGGTCATGTCAATAACGTCATGTATATTCAGTGGATGCAAGATGTCGCAGCAGCCCATATTGAAAGATTAGGTTTAGGTCTAGCTCAATATTTAGAACTCAAACATGCAATGGTGGCGGTAGAGCACCATGTTCAGTATCGGAAAGCAGCACTTGAAGGTGAAGAAGTCATCTTGCGGACATGGTTAGATGATATTAATGCGCTCTATTCCTTTCGTCAGTACGCATTTTACCGTCCAAAGGATCAAAGTATTTTATTCGTAGGGAATACCAAATGGGCGTGTATTGAAATTACAACAGGCCGTCCAAAGCGTATGTCACCGAGTTTTACTCATGCCTACCAACCGATTGGATCAGGTTTAAATCCGATGGATTTTTCAACTTTATATGAGTAAATCGAAGGACTGAAATCGCCATCTAGAGGCTTTGATGGGGTAATTATTTTGAATACTTTGAAATGCTGTTCTGCTATAATCCCCAACAATTTTGTTAAACCGCTTTGGCTCATGACTTGTTATAAGTTTAGAGCATTCTATTTTGTTAAGGTAACCCATGGCGCAAGCTAAAAAATCCGTAGATATCAAAAATATACGTAATTTCTCGATTATTGCTCACATTGACCATGGTAAATCAACCTTGGCGGATCGATTCATTCAAATGTGTGGTGGTTTACAAGATCGCGAGATGCAAGCTCAAGTATTAGACTCTATGGAGCTTGAACGTGAGCGTGGGATTACCATTAAAGCTGCATCGGTAACGTTGTATTACACGCATCCAAATGGTCAAGAGTATCAATTGAACTTTATTGATACACCAGGACACGTCGACTTTTCTTATGAAGTATCACGTTCTTTGGCCGCATGTGAAGGTGCGCTTTTAGTCGTCGATGCTGCGCAAGGTGTTGAAGCACAATCTGTAGCAAACTGTTATACGGCGATCGAGCAGGGGTTAGAAGTTCTACCAATCTTGAATAAGATTGATTTGCCACAAGCAGAACCTGAGCGTGTGATCCACGAAATTGAAGAAATTATCGGAATTGAAGCGACAGATGCACCAACCTGTTCAGCAAAAACGGGTTTAGGGGTTGAAGGTGTTTTAGAGCGTTTGGTCGATGTGATTCCTGCGCCAGAAGGTGATCGTGATGCACCTTTACAAGCGTTGATTATTGACTCATGGTTCGATAACTATTTAGGTGTTGTTTCTCTGGTTCGAATCAAACAAGGTCGTATCCGCAAGGGCGACAAAATGTTGGTGAAATCAACGGGGCAAACTCATCCAGTTACATCTGTTGGCGTATTCAATCCTAAACACACTGAAACAGATATTCTCGAAGCGGGTGAAGTTGGCTTCGTGATCGCTGGTATTAAAGATATTTTTGGTGCGCCTGTGGGCGATACAATTACTTTGTCTAACACACCAGATGTCGCTATTTTACCAGGTTTTAAGAAGGTTAAACCGCAGGTCTATGCGGGTCTTTTCCCAATTGACGCCAGTGACTTTGAACCATTCCGTGAAGCGCTACAAAAATTACAAATTAATGACTCAGCTCTGTTCTTCGAACCAGAAAGTTCAGATGCTTTAGGCTTTGGTTTCCGTTGTGGCTTCCTAGGCATGCTTCATATGGAAATTGTACAAGAGCGTTTAGAACGTGAATACGATCTTGATCTGATCAGTTCTGCACCAACAGTAATCTATGAAGCATTGACTAAAAAAGGCGATATTATTTATATCGACAGCCCATCAAAAATGCCTGATGGTTCAACAGTTGAAGATTTGCGTGAGCCGATTGCAGAATGTCATATTCTTGTGCCACAAGAATATTTAGGTAATGTCATGACTTTGTGTATCGAACGTCGTGGTGTTCAAAAAGATATGAAATTCTTGGGTAATCAAGTTTCAATCACTTTTGAAATTCCTATGGCAGAAGTGGTAATGGATTTCTTCGATAAGTTGAAATCTTGTTCACGTGGTTTTGCATCTTTAGATTATAACTTTGTGCGTTTTGAGAGTTCATCTTTAGTTAAGGTTGACGTGTTAATTAATAGTGAAAAGGTTGATGCCTTAGCTATGATTTGTCACCGTCAAGATGCGCGTCATCGTGGTATTGCATTGGTTGAGAAGATGAAAGATTTGATTCCACGCCAAATGTATGATGTTGCAATTCAAGCGGCAATTGGTGCACAAATCATTGCACGCTCTACCGTAAAAGCCATGCGCAAGAACGTATTGGCAAAATGTTATGGTGGTGATGTTTCACGTAAGAAGAAACTTCTTGCAAAACAAAAAGAAGGTAAGAAACGTATGAAGCAAGTAGGAAGTGTTGAAATTCCTCAAGAAGCGTTCTTAGCTGTATTGAAAGTGGATAGATAAAAAGAGAGAGGCTAGGTAGGTAAATAAATTTACCTAGCTGCAAAACGAGCAGCTAGACTGCGGGAGAGGACGTGTGGATTTTGATTTTAATTTGATTCTGGTACCAGTTACACTGATTTTTTTTCTGGTGTGGCTACTCGATAAATTTGTACTAAAACAACGTGCAAATAAAGGGCGTGATCAGGAAAATTTTGTTATAACGTGGGCATATGATTTTTGGCCCGTGTTAGCAGTAGTCTTAATCCTTCGTTCTTTCTTATATGAACCATTTAATATTCCATCTGATTCTATGGTGCCTACCTTAGAAACAGGTGATTTTATTTTAGTAAATAAATTTGATTATGGTGTGCGCTTACCGATTGTAAATGCAAAAGTAATTGATGTAGGTGAGCCAAAACGTGGTGAAGTCATCGTATTTCGTTATCCACCACAACCAACCATTAGCTATATTAAGCGTGTGGTGGGTTTACCAGGCGACCATATTCAGTTTAAAGCTGGACAATTAATTATTAACGGAAAGCAAATTGCTAAAGTCGCAACTGAATTTAAACGTGATAAAGATCAATTAGAAACTCCTACAGTTTATTACTTTAAAGAAACATTAGGTGAACACCAGCATTTAATTCGTTATTTAGATGGTCGTAATCCTTTAGCAGAACAATTTCAATTTGCAAAGTTACGTGGAGCTGATGCTCTAGTTCCATTTGTTGCCAAAGAGAATAATGTTTTTATTCAAAGTAATGGGCAGGATTGGGAAGTAACTGTGCCAAAAGGACAGTATTTTGCAATGGGTGATAATAGAGATCAAAGTGCAGACAGTCGTTTTTGGGGATTTGTCCCTGAAGCGAATTTAACAGGTCGTGCTTTTTATGTTTGGATGCATAAAGAACCTGGTTTTAACCTACCAAGTTTCAATCGCAATGGTAAGATTAACTAATAAAAATACATAGGAAGTATGCAGATGCGTAAATCTCAACAAGGGGCATCTTATATCGCAATATTGTTTGGAGTGATTTTATTTGCGATGGCTGTGAAAGCAGCAGTCGCAATTTGGCCAGCTTATTGGGATGATAAAATTATTGATACGCAGATTCAGGAATTATTAAAAGAGAGCCCTGATAATGTGACTCCAGCAAAATTTACCGCTCAAATGGAGCAAAGAATGGAAATGAACAATGTGAGAGACTTACGCTTTCCAAATATTGCTCAAGTGACTTATAAGGAAGATTTAGTTGTAAAGAAAAAGTATGAAGTGCGTAAACCCTTCGTATTGAATATTAGTTTAGTTATGAATTTTGAGAAGACTTTTGACCAAAAATCTGCAAAACAAGCTCAATGATACACGGCTACAGGGTCGAATAGGTTACCAGTTTAAACAGTTTGAATTGTTAAAACTGGCTTTGACCCATCGTTCTGTCAGCCATAAACATAATTATGAACGCCTAGAATTTCTAGGCGATGCATTATTAGGAATGATCGTTGCAAATTATTTGTACAATACCTATCCGCTTGAAAATGAAGGTCGTTTAACGCGAATGCGTGCGACTTTGGTTCGACAAGAAGCATTAGGAAAAATCGCAAATGATTTACAACTCAGTCGGTCGTTAATTTTAAGCACAGGCGAGTTAAAATCAGGTGGACACCATCGAGAGTCAATTCTGGCTGATACTGTTGAAGCAATCATTGGTGCTATTTATTTAGACAGCAATGATCTCAACTTGCTAGAACGCATTGTGCTAAAATGGTATGAACCATATCTTGATCATATCGAACCTACAGATCAGCTGAAAGACCCTAAATCACGTTTGCAAGAGTATTTACAAGCACGTAAAAAACCTCTCCCAGTTTACGAGGTTGTAGATATTCAGGGCGACGCCCCTAATCAACATTTCAAAGTGGAATGTGATGTAGCGGGATTGCCAAAAATTATAGGCGAGGGCTCAAGTCGTCGTTTTGCCGAACAAACGGCAGCGGCAGAGATTTTAAAATTATTGGAGCAATAACCTGATGTCTCATTCAGAAGAAAATAAGCCAGAAGCAACTGAACAGCAAGATGGCAATAATCTAGTTGATCAATTTTTTAGTTCTCAAGGAGCGACCATTCCTTCAGATTTTAAAAGCGGTTTTGTTGCCATCGTTGGTCGCCCAAACGTGGGCAAGTCAACTTTGATGAACCATATCTTGGGTCAAAAACTATCGATTACCTCACGTAAGCCGCAAACCACACGTCATAAGATTGTGGGGATTGATTCACGTGAGAAATCACAGGCTGTATTCGTAGATACGCCTGGGATGCATAAGAAAGAAGTGCGTGCCATCAATAAGATGATGAACCGCGCTGCACATTCAGCATTGCGTGATGTGAACTTGGTTTTATTTGTCGTTGATGCACAAAAGTGGACTCAAAACGATGAATTGGTTTTGGAAAAACTTAAAAATGCCGATATGCCAGTGATTCTGGTGATCAACAAGCTCGATACATTTGAAAATAAAAATGAAGCTTTACCGCTGATTCGAGAGCGTGCCAAGTTAATGAATTTTGCTGAAATTGTGCCAGTTTCAGCATTGCGTGGTGCAAATCTAGATCATTTGCGTGACACGATTGAAAAATATTTGCCATATCAGCCACCTTTGTATTCATTGGATCAGATTACCGATCGTTCTGAGCGTTTCCTTGCGAGTGAAATCATTCGTGAGAAAATTATGCGTCAGTTAGGTGAAGAGCTTCCATATGATTTAACGGTTCAAATTGAATCATTTAAAACTGAAGAAGCAGCCGTAAATGAAAAAACAGGTCGTTTAAAGCCGCCATGTACGTATATTGATGCGACCATTTTTGTAGAACGCCAAGGGCAAAAAGCCATTGTGATTGGCGATAAAGGTGCGAAGTTGAAAAGCATCGGCATGGATGCACGTACAGACATGGAAAAAATGTTTGAGCAAAAAATTATGCTAACGCTTTGGGTGAAAGTCAAAGGTGGTTGGTCTGATGATGAGCGTGCACTCAAAAGCTTGGGTTATAGCGATATTTAATCGCATTTAAGATAACGGAAACAGGTATGAAAACAACAATTCGTATACTCGCGATTGTGACATGTGTATTCATGTTGCAAGGCTGTATTCACAAGCTTGTGACTGTACCTGTTAAAGTTGCTTATAAGACCACCAAAGGTGTTGTTAAAGGAACTGCTGCGGTTGTTGGCGCAGTGATTCCCGATGGCGATGATGAAGAAAAGGATGAGAAAAAGAAGGACTAGTCTTGTACTATGATGCGCAATGAAGTCCTACATGGTTATTTGATTCATCATCGTAAATATCGTGAAAAAAGCCATATTGTGCATTTATTTACACAAGAATATGGTCGGGTGGATGGGATTCTAAGACAGACTCCACCGCCGCAATATCAGCCAATTCGTCTGCAAGCCACAGGCAAATCTGAACTAAAGAACTTCACAAAACTGGAAATTCTGAATCAACCTGTATTCTTTCACGGTGATGCATTTTTTGCTGGTTTTTATTTAAATGAAATTCTATTGCGACTATGTCCCTTAGAAGAGATGATGCCACAAACATTTGAACAATATCAGTTAATTTTAGTGCTGTTACAGCAATTGGCCACACACGAACAAGCTGCTGTATTTCTTCGGCAGATTTTGCGTCAATTTGAGCATGTATTATTGGTGGAACTTGGCTACGCCATTGATTTCTCAACAGATGCGAGTCAACAAGACATTCAGGTCAACCAGCATTATCAATTTCAGCTCAATGATGGCTTTCTGCCAGTTTCACAAGCCTCGCGTTCAACACTTGATGGTGTGTTGATTGCTTCAATGCAAAGTTATGAAGATGGGCAGGATTTTTCTCACGAACAATTGCAATTATTGGGTAAACTATACCGTCAAATGATTAGCTCCTTGTTGGGTGATCGACCGCTGAAAAGCCGTCAACTTTGGATTCAAAGTACACAAACTTGATATTCCTGATGTATTGAAAATAATGATTCAGGGCTAAACCGATAGGATATTTTTTATGGCTGCAATCTTAGGTGTAAACATTGATCATGTTGCGACATTAAGACAAGCACGTGGTACAACTTACCCTGATCCAGTTCAGGCTGCTTTAGTCTGTGAACAGGCAGGTGCTGAGGGGATTACTTTGCATTTGCGTGAAGATCGCCGCCATATACAAGATGATGATGTACGTCGTATGCGTCCATTGTTAAAAACACGCATGAATCTTGAATTGGCGGTAACTGATGAAATGGTTGCGTTTGCCAAAGAGATTCAACCTCAGCATGTTTGCTTTGTACCTGAGCGTCGTCAAGAAGTGACCACCGAAGGTGGATTGGATGTGATTGGGCATTTTGAAAAAGTGAAGGCGGCAACTGAAGCACTGAAAGCGATTGGCAGTGATGTGTCTTTGTTTATCGATGCAGATTTTGCACAGATTGATGCAGCTGTGGCATGTGGTGCACCAACGATTGAAATCCATACGGGCGCTTATGCTGATGCCGAAACAGATGAGCAGCAACAAGCTGAATTAGCTCGTATTATCAAAGGTGCTGAGTATGCAGCGGCAAAAGGCTTGGTTGTGAATGCTGGACATGGTTTAAATTTGGATAATGTGGCAGCGATTGCAGCAATTCCACAAATTCATGAACTCAACATTGGTCATTCGATTATTGCCGATAGTGTATTTGTTGGTCTGGCTCAAGCAGTAACAGATATGAAAGCAGCGATTCGGACTGCTGCGAGATAAGTTGATGAGTAGTGTAAATTATGATGAGTTGATGCAACCTGTCATCGCATTTTTAGGTTGTGCGACTCCTCAAGCGTGGTTAGATGAGGCCATTAATAATCTGGACATCTTAATGCAAGACCATGCCAACTGTGAGAAAAAAGCAGCAAGTACGGCTATGAATTTGATGTTCCGCTATAGTTTCTTTACGGACCTACAAGTGAAATTGGCGCAATTAGTACGTGAAGAAATGCTGCATTATGAGCAGGTTTTGGAATTCATGAACAAACGCGGTCAAGAATGGAAGGGTTTGAGTGCAGGGCGCTATGCGGGTGGATTACGTAAAGAAATCCGTACCTATGAGCCTGAAGCTTTAATTGATGTCATGATTATCGGTGCATTTGTCGAAGCACGTTCGTGTGAACGTTTTTATGCTCTGGCACCTGTTGTGGACGATGAGCTGGGGCGTTACTACCGCTACTTACTTAAGTCTGAATCTCGTCATTTTGAAGACTATTTGGCTTTAGCTTTAGATGTTGCAAAAACAGCGAAACTTAAAGATCCAGAAGAGACGATCCAGCAACGGATTGAGCATATTCGTGAAGTGGAAAAGAATCTAATTTTAACTCCAGATGATACGTTCCGTTTCCATAGCGGTGTGCCAACGCGGGCCGCCGCCTAAGCTGATTTAAAAGACAAAAAGCTTCTGTTGATCAGGAGTTTTTTTATTGGTCATTTTTGTTATTAAGTAATAAAAAAACCCGATTATTGATCGGGGCTTTTTTAGAATCTTGGCTCTTCCACCTGGGCTCGAACCAGGGACCTGCGGATTAACAGTCCGTCGCTCTACCGACTGAGCTATGGAAGAATAGTAGATTGGCTCTCCAACCTGGGCTCGAACCAGGGACCTGCGGATTAACAGTCCGTCGCTCTACCGACTGAGCTATTGGAGAATCTGATGCGCATTTTAGGGATGAATTTCAGACGCGTCAATAAGAATAATAAATAAAATGAATCGTTTGCTTGATAAATATGCTTTTTAATTTTTAATTATAAAAAAACTGCCCGAAGTGGGCAGTTTTTATTCAAGAAATAAAAATTATTTCTCAACACCTGCTGGTTGACCAGCAAGTTTTGCATTTGCATAGTCCCAGTTCACTAGGCTTTCTAAGAAAGTTGCGATGTATTTTGGACGTAAGTTACGGAAGTCGATGTAGTAAGCATGTTCCCAAACGTCGATTGTTAATACAGCGATTTGACCGTGAGCAAGTGGAGTATCTGCATTTGCAGTTTTAGTAATTGATAATTTACCATTTACTTCGTCAGCAACTAACCAAGCCCAACCTGAACCAAATTGAGTCGTTGCAGCAGCAGTAAATTCTTCTGCAAATTTTTCATAGCTACCAAAAGCTTCTTCGATTTTAGCTGCGATTGCGCCAGTTGGTTTACCACCGCCGTTTGGCTTCATGCTGTTCCAGTAGAATGTGTGGTTCCATACTTGTGCAGCATTATTAAAGATACCTGCTTTAGAAGCATCACCAGCAGATGCTTTGATGATTTCTTCTAAAGTTTTACCTTCAAGGTCAGTGCCTTTGATTAGGTTGTTTAAGTTAACAACATAAGTATTGTGATGTTTATCGTGATGGTATTCTAAAGTTTCGCGAGTAATGTGCGGAGCTAAGTCATCATAGCCGTATGGAAGTGCAGGTAAAGTAATGGTTGTCATGTTCCAATCCTTGCAATTGCTGGGTTTTACGTTAAGTGGCTCTATTGTAAATGATTCCAAAGATAATAGGGCAGTCTTTTAAAGAACGATATACAATAAAGGTTCAATTAAAAACGATAAATAAAATCGGATTCGTCAATTCTATTAAATCGGATTATTTAGTTCGAAATAGATAGTTTCAATGGCAAACTGATTTGTAATTGCTTGAGCAAGACGTTGTACGCCATATCGTTCAGTTGCATGATGACCACAGGCAAAATAATGAATCCCTAATTCTTTGGCTTCATAAAAAGTACGCTCACTGACTTCCCCAGAAATATAAGCATCACAATCTTTTTCTGCTGCTTTATTGATAAAATCTTGAGCGCCGCCTGTGCAAAATCCTACTTTTTGGATTTGAGTTTTCTCACTCGGCAAATGAATCACATTAAAATCAAAAATAGCCTGTAAATTTGTTTTAAATTGCTCTGGGCTTGATGGACTTTTCAAATAGCCTATATTCCCAATCGGATGCTTTTCAAATGGATCTAAAGCTTCTAGCTTTTGTAAACCGATTAAATCTGCAATTGCGGCATTATTGCCAAGTGTGGGATGTGAGTCTAAAGGCAAATGGTAAGCGATCAAAGAGATGTTGTTCTGAATTAATTTTTTGATTCGATTACCACGCATACCTGTAATAGGGTAGGCTTCACCTTTCCAAAAGTAACCATGATGGACAAGTAAGGCATCTGCTTGCTGCGCAATAGCTGCATTAATTGCATCTTCTGAGGCTGTAACAGCACAGACTATTTTATTTACCTCAGGCGTGCCTTCAATTTGTAAGCCATTGGGTGCGTAATCTTTAAACTCACTAACTTTTAGAGTTTGATTACACCATTGCACAATATCATGCAAATTTGCCATGCGATTCCTCAACTGAATGATATTTATAGATTCAGCTTAATAAAAGCATATTTTTAAATGTAACTAAAGCTAGACAAAACTTTTTTAACTTTTACATTGCTTTAAACCAATTTACTTTACAATAACTGAAAGTTGTTGTTCTTCTTCAATAAATAAACTTGTCCATAACATAATTTTGCTTAGAGGATAATAATCGTGCGCCGTGCATTTACATGGTTACCTTGGGTTTTACTTGTCATTGTTATATTCAGTTTTCTAGCATGGCAGAAATCACATCAGCCTAAACCAACAGTTGCTGCTGATGGGGTCAAAATGCCTGCTGAAAAAGTGGAACCCCTTATTGATACAACTCGAACGGGTGGGGTGGTTTCCTATAGTGCTGCCGTAAAAGTTGCTGCACCAGCGGTCGTAAATATTTTTACCACACAGAAAGTAAAACAGATGAATCATCCTTTATTGAATGATCCTGTATTTCGTGAGTTTTTTGGTAATCAAATTCCTCAACAGCCTCAAAATGAAAATAGTTTAGGTTCAGGTGTTATTGTTCGTGCAGATGGTTATATTCTGACGAATAATCATGTGATTGCTCAGGCAGAGCATATTGTGGTGGCATTGCATGACGGTCGTCGTGCTGAGGCGAAAGTCATTGGTACAGATCCTGATACTGATCTAGCTGTGATTAAAATTGAGTTAGACAAACTTCCTGTTCTACCGTTTAAACTCAGTGGCAATGAAGTTGGCGATGTTGTACTTGCAATCGGTAATCCGTTCGGTGTGGGACAAACAGTTACCCAAGGGATTATTTCGGCGACAGGTCGTTCAGATTTAGGTATCAATACCTATGAAGACTTTATTCAAACTGATGCGGCGATTAATCCCGGTAATTCAGGTGGTGCATTAATTGATGTTGCGGGGAATTTAATCGGCGTAAACACTGCAATTTTCTCTCAATCAGGCGGTTCCTTAGGGATTGGTTTTGCAATTCCAGCGAAAATTTGTCAGCAAGTATTAAATTCAATTTTGAAAGATGGTCGTGTTGTTCGTGGTTGGTTAGGTATTAGCTTAATTCCTAATACGATGGATGAGGACGTATTGGCTGCGAAACCTGTTGGAGTCGTTGTTGCTGATGTTTTGCGTGATGGTCCAGCAGATGCAGCAGGTGTAAAACGCGGCGATAAAATTATTCAAGTCAATAATGAGCAAATCACTTCAGCTTCACATTTAATTAACTATGTTGCACTGCAAGCACCACAAAGTGTGATTGATGTAGTGATTGAGCGAGATGGTAAGCAACAGAGCATGCAAGTAAAAGTTGGAGAGAGAAAAACCCAACAAAATGCGCAGTCGCAATATATCCCATTGCCTAAGCGTCAAGACTAATATGATCTTATGCTTTAATTTGAATATGAAAGGCTACTTAAGTAGCCTTTTTAATTTATGAAAAGAAAAAAGCTTGCTGATAAAGGTCGATCAGCAAGCTTTTTGCAAATTTTGGAGTTTTTTATTTTTTATTACATCATCGAAATTTGATGATTTGATGACAGTTTTTTTATAATTAGATTACAACGACTCAATATCAGTATTTATAATCCATTTGCAACCATAACTTTTGAGTATCTACAGAAAACTCTTCCGCTTGATAATCTGAGAATTTTGCTAGGGCAGACAGACCTTTAATAGGCAAAGCATGAGAATAAGAAACAGAAAATTCTTGACCATAATCCATATTTTTTTCATCACTACGATATTGATGTAGTTCAGTGCCTAATTTACCTTTACCAAATACATTAAAATTTGATGAAATGTACAGGTCAGTTAAACCATTCACAGGCGTTGTCAAGAATAAGTCAGCCCATCCGTTAAACTTATGTTTAGTCGCCAATGGTGTTTGAAATGCAATTTTTCCATCATCACTACCAAGCACTTCATAGCCAAGTGCGATTTCACCCAGTGCCGAGCCTTTATCCGTGATGCTGTAACCTAATTCTAATGCATAATAATCTGCATCATAATTTATAGGTTGGTCAGCATATTCACTTTGTTTGGCATATTCAGCAACGTATCTAAAATTGTTTTTCTTACCTGTTAAGCGTAAGCCATAGGTTTGATTTGACCAAGCACTTAAATCCTCGAAATCCATCAAATACCCATATAATGTTGCGTTCAACAATGGGTTGTAATTCATTTTAGCTTGAATTAAATGAATTTGACTGGTTTGTTTACCATCTTGAGCTGCTACAAATTTAGGTTTTGCATCTTCACTGCCAAAAATAGTATTGACTTGATCAATATAGGCATAATACAAACCAAACTCTTTGCAAGGTTTAATATTTAAACTAATCGCATCAAAGGTTTGATCATTTTGACGCCAAGCTACGGAGCCTACAAAGCGCTGATTATCTAAATTAATAGCTTGGCGACCAATACTTAAATCAAACTTTGGACTATAAGTATATTTTAAATAAGCTTGATTCAATTCTAGGTTTTGAGGATCAGGGACTGTACTGTAGTTTGTTTCAGCATTACGTGTACTATTGAAATGATCATTAATTTCGACAGTGCCTTCTCCTTGTACAAATGCACTTAAGCCATGCCAAGAGCCAGTTTCCAGTGAAGGGCGTAGTCTCAAAGTCCAAGCATCAGCATTTTTTAGTTGGTTATCTTGGTCAACCAATTCGTAACGTAGGCGACTATCGAGAGAAAATTTAGTTTGGCTTAAAAAGTTATCTGCGGCAAATGTCGTAGTTGTTAAAACACTGAGCATAGCAAAGCTAAGAAGATTCAATTTCATATTGAGACCCCTGAGAGATTATAATTTCTGGATTTAATTTAGATATTGTGCAGGGGAAAGGTAAGTTTCCCCGCACTAAGTGAAGGATGATTAAGAGGTGACAGAGTTGCGTTCAAGCACAGCTTGGTCAAACAGTTGCTGTTCTTTTGTTTTATGTTCTACAGAGAAGCGGATGAGGATGACACCGAAGGCGGCCACAGTTACAAGACCACCTAAAATCATGAGGCAAGTTTGAACATCTAGTAAGCCTTTGAGTAGGAAGCCTGCTGCAACCGCACCAACATTACCACCAGCACCAATAATGCCCGCCACACCACCAAGTGCATTACGGTCAATGAAAGGAACTAAAGCATAAGTTGCTCCGCAAGACATATGTGTGAAGAGCGCGAACACAGTCATACTGATAATAGCAAGAGCTACAGTATTCATTTGTGAGAAGAGAATGAGGAACAAGCCTTCACATAAGATAAGAATAAATAATACTTTTGTACGACCATCTAAACCTTTTGAAATCGCAACTTTATCTGAAACAATTCCACCTAAAGCACGAGCGAATAAGGCAAGTAGGCCAAAGATACCTGCTGTTAAGCCTGCTTCTTTTAAGCCCATATTAAAGTGATCGACATAATACATCGCAGCAATATTATGAATGAAAATCTCAATACCAAAACATGCTGCGTAAGAAACAAATAGAATCCAAACACGATAGTTACG